>JBNJFI010000022.1:2236-27055 GCA_051746725.1 Fusobacteriota bacterium | reverse complement strand
ATTAAATGAAATAAATTAAGTGAGATAAAATATTCTGAATAAAACTAGATTTAAAAATTTTCAAAATATATTTATAAGGAGAGTAGAGTATGAGAGATAATAAGAAATTAGACAAAAAAGCAAAGGAACTGAGACAAGAGATTGTAAAAATGATCTGTTTGCCCCAATCAGGGCATCCAGGAGGATCTTTATCAGCTATAGATATATTAATAGCTTTATATTATGATGAAATGAATGTAGATCCTGAAAACCCTAGAGATTTAGACCGAGATAGATTTGTGTTATCAAAGGGACATGCTGCTCCTGCTATATATGCAGTCTTAGCAGATTTAGGCTTTTTTGACAAAAAAGAGCTTAAAAATTTAAGAAAATTTGGATCTATTTTACAAGGTCATCCTGATATGAAAAAAGTTCCAGGGATAGATATTTCCACAGGATCTTTAGGGCAAGGGTTATCTGTCGCCAATGGTATGGCTTTAGCAGCTAAAATAGATAATAGAGATAACAGAGTTCATGTTTTACTAGGAGATGGAGAACTTCAAGAAGGACAAGTTTGGGAAGCTGCATTAACAGCAGTTCACCAAAAATTAGATAATTTAATTGCTTTTGTAGATTATAATAATTTGCAAATTGATGGAAAAGTAAGTGATGTAAAAGATGTCTATCCAGTAGGTAAGAAATTTGATGCATTTGGATGGAACGTATTAGAAATAGATGGACATAATTTTGATGAAATATTTGCGGCATTAGATAAAGGTAAATCTACTAAAGGGAAACCGACTTTAGTTGTGGCTAATACAGTTAAAGGAAAAGGAGTTTCTTTTATGGAAAATGAATGTGGATTCCATGGAAAAGCACCATCAAAAGATGAAACAGATCAAGCTATTAAAGAGTTAAGCTAAGATATAGGAGGAGATAACGTGGAAAAAAAATCGACAAGAGATGCGTATGGAGAAGCATTATTAGAATTAGGAGAAAAAAATAAAGATGTAGTAGTTTTAGATGCAGATTTATCGAAATCAACTAGAACAAAAGCGTTTGGAGAAAAGTATAAGGAAAGATTTATAGATATAGGAATATCGGAGCAAGATTTAATGGGAACAGCAGCAGGATTAGCAACATCAGGTAAAATTCCTTTTGCATCTACTTTCGCAATGTTTGCAGCAGGTAGAGCATTTGAACAGATTAGAAATACAATAGGATATCCTCACTTAAATGTGAAGATTTGCCCCACTCATGCAGGGATATCAGTGGGAGAAGATGGAGGATCGCATCAATCTATAGAAGATATAGCTTTGATGAGAACCATTCCAGGAATGACAGTGATTTCACCTGCAGATGCAACAGAAGCTAAGAAAGCAATTTTGGCTGCAGCAGATTACGAAGGTCCTATGTATATAAGACTTGGTAGGTTAGCTACTCCAGTTTTATTTGATGAAGATTATAAATTTGAAATAGGGAAAATAAAAGAAGTTACAAGTGGTACTGACGTAACAATTGCAGCCACAGGACTTATGGTTCCAGAAGCAGTAGAAGCTGCTAAGGATTTAGAAAAAGATGGTATATCTGTAAGAGTTCTAAATGTTTCAACTATAAAACCTATAGATGAAGAGATGATAATAAAAGCAGCTAAAGAAACAAAAATGATAATAACAGCTGAAGAGCATTCTATAATTGGTGGATTAGGTGGAGCTGTTTCAGAGGTAGTTTCTGAAAATTATCCAACTAGAGTTTTAAAAATAGGAGTTAAAGATAGATTTGGAGAAAGTGGACCTGGGGAACAACTTTTAGAAGAATTTAATTTAAAAGCTAAAGATATAGTCAAAAAAGTGAAAGATAATTTATAAAAATAAGAATATGAGGATTTGTGAGGTTTAATAGGGGTTCCTATGAAAATTTCACAAATCTGTTAATATTTTATGATTTATTTATAAAAAATAAAAGAGGGGGATGAATTGATAAGATTTATTAATGTGTGCAAAAAAGATAAGAAATATGATAAAAATATTTTAAATAATATAAATTTATCAATTGCTGACGATGAATTTGTATATATATATGGTCCCCATGGAGCGGGGAAAAGTACACTTTTAAAATTGCTATATAGGGGAACAGATTACGATAAAGGGCGAATAATTTTTCATGGAAAAAACCTTGATGATATTAAAATTCATGAACATAGAAAAGATATAGGAATAATATTTCAAGATTTAAAATTACTAAAAAAAAGAACAGTTTTCCAAAATGTAATATTTCCTTTAGATATAATTAATTTTAAAGGAAAAGAGGATAGAGTGCTGAGCATGTTGAAATATATGAATTTATTAGACAAAAAAGATTATAAAGTTTGTGATCTATCTGGAACTGAAAAACAAAAAGTTGCAATTTCAAGAGCAGTTATTACTAAACCAAAATTATTAATATGTGATGCTATTTTAGAAAAATTTGATCGAAATAATAAAGAACATATAATGAGGCTTTTATCCAGCATGAATGGTGAAAAAACTACGATAATTTTTTCTACCCGGGATAAAGATATAATCGAAAGATATCCTAAAAGAGTAATTAAAATAAATGAAGGAGTTATAGAAAATGGTTAATTTTATTAGGCAAGTATGTAAAGAGAATATGCAAAACATTAAAGATGAAAAATACGGATTTGCCTCTACCATATTAACTTTATCTGTAATTTTTATAATTTTAAATCTTTCAATAGCAGGGGTTTTAAATTTAAATAAACTAAACTCGTATATAAAAGATAATATGCAAGTGGAAATATATTTAGAAGATAATTTAACACAAGTAGGAATAGAAAACTTGGAAAAAAATCTTTTACAGTATGAGGGAGTAGAAAGCATAAAATACATATCTAAGGAAATTGCTTTAGAAAAGTTATCAAATGATTTAGATATGAATTTTAATAATATTGATAATCCCTTGCAAGATCAAATAGTTGTTATTATTAATACACAAAATATAGATTCTGTAATTGATAATATTAGAGGAGAAGTTGGAGTTCAAGAGGTTGAGGACAAAAGTGAATTTATAAAAAGATTATCTAGATTTACTTATGAGGTAAAGGGAATAATATACTTTATAATACTTATTATATCTAGTGCTACATTTGTATTACTCTTTAAGTTGATTCATTCAACTATAGCTTATAGAAGATCCGAAATAGAACTAAAATATCTTTTAGGGGCTAGCAGATCTCAAATAAAACTACCCTTTATCTTAGAGGGAGTAACAGCAGTATTACTATCAACACTTATATCGATAGGGGTTTTCATACCATTATATACATATTTGAGAAATAAAACAATTAAAATTATACCATTTTATAATACAGTTTCAAGTTTTGAAGTTATACCAAAATTATTTATTTATGTTTTCTTAATAGGGTCTGTAATTACAGCTTTAGCTAGTTATATTTCAATTAAATTATATTTAAATGTTGATGGAGATTAAGTTATGGGAAAAAAAATTATATATCTATTTATAGCAGTATCACCTTTTTTGTTTGCCGACAAGATAGATGAAATGAGAAAAGAGTTAAAAGAGGTTGAAAATACCATAACAGAAAACCGAAAAAGAGTATCAGAAGTTCAAAAACAGGAACAAGAAACTTTAGCTAAAATAAATAAAATAGAAATAGAATTAAATCGTATTCAAAGAGAATATCAACAAACAAGTCAAAAGTATGTTGAAATTACTAGAAATATTGATTATGCTAAAGGGAACCTGGAGTTTGCAGTTGATGAAATAGAAAATAGAAAAGAAGAACTAAAGAAAAAAATATTAAAATGGAGAAAATACAAAAAAAATGAAATTGAATATAGATTAGACGGAGATTCATTATTTGAAATTCTTAGAAAAAAGAGGAATTTGAAAAAAATAATGGAACATGAAAAAAAAGAGTTAAATAGAATATATGAAGTTAGAAATAATATAAAAAGAGAAGCTGAAACAATAAGAGATACTAGTAAAAAAGTAAAACAACTAAATGATAAACTAGCTAATCAAAAAAGGCTTATGAGTAAAAACATACGAGAAAAGAATAGATTAATAAATCAATTGTATGACAAAAAAAAATATTATAAAACTTCGATTAATGAATTAGCCAAAAAACAAGAGGATATTCAGAATCGAATTACTCAAATAATACAAGCAAGAACAGAAAAAGAAGATCAGAATAATATGTCAGATATAAGGGCAAAACTCGGTACTTTAGACTACCCTTTAGATGGAAAGATTTTGCTTAGTTTTAATGAAAAACAGGATATGGGGTATAATGAAACAATAAAAAGCACAGGTTTAGAAATAGAAGGAAGACTAGGATCTAGAATAAAAACTGTTGCAGATGGTGAAGTTATATATGTTGGAGAACTTCCTGGATTAAACAAAGTAATAATGGTAAGTCATGGATATGGATTAGTTACAGTGTATGGTAATTTGATATCAACGTATGTTACGTTGGAAGAAGAATTAAAAAAGAATCAGAATATAGGAGTTTTAGGAGTATCTAAGAAATTTCAAAAATCTGTTTTACATTTTGAATTAAGATTAAATTCAAAACCTATAGATCCATTTATTTTGCTTGAAGGATAAATATTGGAAGGATATATATGGAATACTTTTATTTTGTTTTAGGAATAATATTAATGGTGAGTATTATATATATTCAAAAATTATATAAACGCCATTTATGGAGAAAAAAAAAGGAACATGCACTTGAGGGCGAACAAAAAGCAAAAACTTTTTTGCAATCCCAAGGTTATAAAGTGTTAAATTACCAAGGAGAACTAACGTATACTCTTTTATCAAATGGTATTCCGAAAAAGATAAAGATAAGACCAGATTATATTGTCAAAAAAGGTTTGAAAAAATATATCACTGAAATAAAAACTGGCAAAAAAGTTATTAAAGCTAAGAATATAAGTACGAGAAGACAATTATTGGAATACTATTTCTCTAGCTCAATATCTGGGATACTTTTAGTGGATATGGAAAATAATGAGATAAAAAAAATAGAGTTTAAGAACAATAAGATAAGTAAATTACAAAGAAAAAACAGTATATTAAAATGGATTATTCTTATATTATTATCATTATTAGGGGTGTCAATATGGCAAGAATTGGTTTTGTATATAATAAAAATAAAAAAAGTAATCGAAATTTTTTTCTATTGATAAAAGAAAGATATCAAGAAAAACATGAAATAGTTGTTGAAAATTTTCATGAAAATAAGATAGATTTCATAGTTTCTATAGGAGGAGACGGAACTTTAATAAAAGGAAGTAAAAAAATTATAGATATGGAAGTACCAGTTGTGGCTGTAAACATGGGAACTTTGGGTTTTTTAACTGAAATAAAAAAAGAAGAGGCCTTTGATACGATAGATTCTGTGATAGAAGAAAATTATGATCTAATGGAAAGGTATTTTCTAAAATTAAGATTTAAAAGTAAAACTTATTATGTTCTAAATGAAGTTGTAATAGCAAAATCCGGAACTCTATCAAGAATGATTAAAGTAAGTATTAATGCAGGGGAAGTACCTATAAATACTTATAGGGCAGATGGGTTAATTATTGCCACTCCTACAGGATCAACTGCTTATTCCATGTCAGCAGGGGGACCAATTGTGACTCCTGATTTAGATATTATGATAATAACCCCAATTTCACCACATACACTTTCAAATAGGCCTATTGTAATAAATGGAAATGAAAATTTATTTGCTGAGATATCAGAAAGACATGATGATGCACATATTATATTAGATGGTCAAGAGAGTTTTCCCATTGAAAAAGGAGAAATATTAAAAATAACTTTATCGTCAAAAAAGATTTTATTAGTAAAACCAAAAAATAGAAATTATTATTCTGTTTTAAGAGAAAAATTAAATTGGGGGATAGAAAATGTTAAAAGAATTGAGGATTGAGAATTTGGCAATAATCAAGACTCTTGATTTAGAAATTAAAGATGGTCTTATAGCTTTGACAGGTGAAACTGGAGCAGGAAAATCTATAATACTAGATGGAATAAATCTTCTAATAGGAGAGACAGTTTCAGATGAATTAATAAGAACTGGCGAAGATAAATTAGTAGCTGAAGGTGTTTTTGAAATATCAGATTATACCAAACAAGAGATATTAAATCAGGATATTGATTTAGAAGGAAATGAACTTATAATCAGAAGAGAAATACCTAAAAGCGGTAGAAGTAGAATATATCTAAATGGAAGTAGATTTCCCATGTATAAATTAAAGGAAATAATGAATCACGTGGTAGATTTAGTAGGTCAGCATTCACATCAAACTTTATTAAAAAAGGAAAATCACATAAAACTTATTGATAGCTACTTAGGTGAAAAAGGACAGAAATATAGAGAAAAAGTGGGCCAAATAAAGACTCAATTTTCAAAAGTTGAAAAAGAAATTGAAGATTTATATGAATCTAAAAAATCTGCAACTGAGAAAAAAGAATTTTTTAGATATCAAATAAAAGAATTGGAAAAATTAGATCTAAAAATAGGAGAAGATGACGAGTTAGAAAAAGAATATAAAAAACTTTTTAATGCAGGAAAGATTAGAGAAAAACTCGGAGATTCCAACGCTTTTTTGCAAGAAAATGAATATAGTGTATTGGAATTATTATCAGAGGTAAAAGAAAAAATAGAAAGTATTTCTTCTTATAATGAAAATTATGAAAAAATAATCGAAAAATTAGAGGGAGGATACTATCAAATAGAAGAAGTTGCCTTTGAAATAGAAGAAGAATTAATGGAAGTTGAAGTAGATGATGGAAGACTTACAGAAGTGGTAAAAAGATTAGACGAAATAAAAAAGGCTAAAAAAAAATATGGAGTAACAATTGAAGAAATATTAGACTATTATGAAAAGATAAAATCTAAGTTAAATCGGTTGGAATCCATGGAATTTGAAGAGAAAAAATTGCAAAAAAGAAAAGAGAAGTTTAAACAAGAATATGAGAAAGAGGCAGAAAAATTATCTCAAAAAAGAAAAGAGATTGCCTCTGATATAGAAAAGAAATTAGTTGAAGCTTTAGAAGACTTAAAAATGAAAGGGATTAATTTTAAAACTGAATTTTTAGTCCGTGATGATTTACATCATTTAGGAAGGGATCTTTTAGAGTTTAAAATAGCTACAAATATAGGGGAAGAATTAAAGCCTTTGGCTAAAATAGCTTCTGGAGGAGAAGTTTCTAGAATAATGCTTGCATTAAAGGCAATCTTTTCTAAGGTAGATAAAATTCCAATATTAATTTTTGATGAAATAGATACAGGTGTTGGTGGAGAAACAGTTAAGAAAGTAGCAGATAAATTGAAAAATATTTCTGAAGGTGTACAAGTTTTATGTATAACTCACTCTCCACAAATAGCTTCAAAAGCTACCCAACACTTCTATATAGAAAAAACAACAATTTCAGGAAAAACTGAAACAAAAGTAAAAGAACTAGAGCATAATCAAAAAATTATCGAAATTTCAAGGATGTTAGGTGGAGAAAATATTTCAAATACTGTAAAAGAACATGCGCGGGAATTATTAAGGGAGGGAAATAATGGATTATAAAAAAATTACACAAGAGGCAATTAGAAATACTGCAATAGAAATGTTAGGAAAAGATGTAACGATGGATGAGGTTATAGAGGAAAGTTCACCTTTGCATATAAACGAGTTTGCAATTATTGTCGGAATAGGTGGGGAAATTGCTGGACAACTGATTTTTGATTTTAAAGATGGTTTGGCTTTGAAAATAGCCAGTATTTTAATAGAACAAGATATGGATGAGTTTGATGAATTATCTAGAAGTGCTGTATCTGAATTTGCAAATGTATTAGGTGGTCATGTAACTATGGATTTAGTTGATGCTGGATCTGATAAATTGGGAATGTCTCCTCCGTCAATGATAATGGGGGAAAATATGAGTATGTCTACTAAAATAAAGCCGATATATAAAATAGACACATATATTAAAGATTTAGGGGAAATGTGTGTACATATGGCATTGAAAGAAAGAGAGAAAGAGGGGGATAGTTAATGAAAGTAGAATATATAAATCCGTTTATTGAAGCTACCTTTGATATACTAAAACAAGTTGCCTCTGTATCTCCTAAAAAAGGGAAGTTACAGATGAAAAATGAACCTGTACCGAGCTATGGAGTGACAGTATTAGTTGGAGTTGTAGGAGAAGTAAAGGGTCAGGTTGTTTATAGTTTATCAATTGAAGCAGCAAAAAAGTTAGCAGAAAAAATGATGATGGGAATGCCAGTTGAAGAATTTGACGAGATGGCTAAAAGTGCCATATCTGAGCTAGGAAATATGATAACAGGAACTGCAAGTACAAAATTAGCAGGACAAGGTTTGGATGTCGATATATCTCCACCAACATTAATAACTGGATCTAATGTTTCTATATCAGCAACAGATATACAAACAATAGTTGTTCCTGTGGAAAGCTCTTTAGGAGATTTCGAAATAAATATAGCATTGGAGTAAATTTATGGGGAATAAGGAGATGAAAGAAGACTTTAAAGATTATCTTTTGTTTGAAAAAGGATTAGCTGAAAACACAATTAAAAGTTATGATTTAGATTTGGATCTCTTTTTTAAATTTTTTGATAAAAAAAATTATGACGAAATTAGAGAAAAAGATATTTTAAGTTATGTCGAAGATATGAAGACTAAGTATAAGTCTAGGACAATATATCGTAAAATAACGACTTTAAAAGTTTTCTATGAATTTTTATTCAAAAACTCTTTAGTAGATGATATCCCCACGAAGAATTTAAAAAACATAAAAAAAGGAAAATATATACCTGAAGTTTTATCTGTTCAAGAGATAAAAGATATAATTGATGCCACTGATAATTCATTTAAGGGGAAAAGAGATAGAATCGTAATAAAATTATTAGTTGCAACAGGGGGAAGAATTACTGAGATATTAGATTTACAGATTAAAGATATGGATGAAAATTTTGAATTTTTAAGAATTTTGGGAAAGGGAAGCAAAGTACGTGTTGTGCCCTTATATGAAAAAATCCAAGAAGAGTTAAGATTTTATATTGAAAACATTCGAAAAAAAGTGATAAAAGATAGCAATGAACAGGAGATTTTCCCTGGATTATCGAGGCAAAATTTTTGGAGAAGATTAAAAATATATGCAAAAAAGGCTAGAATAAAAAAGAATGTATATCCTCATATATTTCGTCATACAGTAGCTACCCAGATGCTAGAAAATGGTGCAGATATTAGGATAGTACAAGAAATATTAGGACATAGTAAGATCGCGACAACTCAGATATATACTCATTTGACAAAACGAAAAATAAAAAGCAAATATAATGAAGTGGGGATTGGTGATTGATGTGTTTGACGAGATTTTTAAAAACCTAGGGTCTGAATATATAAAAGAAAAAGAGTTAATAGCCAGTGGAAATTTATATGAAGCATTTAGCTTATTAAAGGATAAGAAATCAAAAGAAGCTAAACTTTTAGAAGGAATAATATATATATTATATAAAAAATATAAAAAAGCATATGATATTTTCAAATTTTTAATAAGTGATAATGAGCAAAACATAATTTCTGAAAGTCTTTTATATGAATTTTTAGGACTATGCTGTTATGAAAGAGATCAAAACTTAGATGCTAAAAGATACTTTATAGAATCTTTGAATAGAAATCCTGATAACTTCTATAGTAGATATAACTTAACTAATATTTATATAAAAAAGAAGGAATACAAAAAAGCATATGAAAATTTGAAGATATTACAAGAAAAGAAACCAGATGATGAAATAATCAAAAATAATATAAAAGAAGTTCAAAAAAGGCTATAATGTTTATGGCCTTTTTTGTTTGCTTAGAGCTTTTTTATATGATATAATATAACATAATAGAATTAATTTTGTAATGAAATCAGGAAAATAATAGGAGGAAAAAGTGAAATCAGGTTTTATATCTTTATCAGGAAGACCAAACGTAGGAAAATCAACTTTAATAAATAAATTAGTACAAGAAAAGGTGGCAATAACTTCCGATAAAGCCCAAACAACAAGGGATAACATAAGAGGAATAGTAAATAAAGGGAATAATCAATTTATTTTTATTGACACCCCTGGGATTCATAAACCCAAGCATAAACTTGGAGAATATATGACTAATTCAGCTCTACATATATTAAAAGAAGTTGAAGTTATTTTAATGGTATTAGATGGGAAACAAAAAATAGGTCCCGGTGATAAATTTGTTTTCGAAAGAATAAAAGAAGCAAAAAATGTTCCTAGAATTGCGTTAATAAATAAAGTTGATTTGATGTCTAATGAAGAAGTAAAAGAAAAAAAGAGAAATATAGAAAAAAAATTAGGCTTTTTTCATGAAATGATGGAAGTATCAGCAAAAGATGGAATCAATGTGGACTTGTTGCTTAGAACTTTGGAAAAATATTTAGAAGAAGGAGCAATGTATTATCCTGAAGAAATGTATACAGATATGCCTATGTATAAAGTAATAACAGAATTGATTAGAGAAAAGATACTCTGGTATACAAGGGATGAAATTCCACATAGTGTTGCTTTAGAAATAATAAATGTTGAAAAAAGAAAGAAAAAGCACAAAAACAGATACGATATTAATATATATTTAGAAAGAGATTCACAAAAAGGAATAGTAATAGGAAAGAATGGAAAAATGATAAAAAGAATAGGTATGGAAGCAAGGAAAGAAATTGAAGAAGTTTTAGGAGAGACGATTTACCTTAATTTATGGGTTAAAGTTAAGAAAAAGTGGAGAAAGAAAAAACCTTTTTTGAAAGATGTTGGTTATCATATAGATGTATAAAAATATCTACCTTATAGATAGGAGGAAATGTGAAAATTCTGACAGCTAGACAATCAAAAGATCGGGATTCTATGACTATAGATAATTATATCCCAGGAATTTTACTTATGGAAAATGCAGCTCTTGGGACCATAGAAAAAATATCTAAGAGATATAAAAATTTAAAGAAAAAGTCTGTATTAATAGTATGTGGACCTGGAAACAATGGTGGAGATGGATTTGCAATAGCCCGGGGATTAGCTAATAGAGTAGAATCTGTTGAGTTATTATTTATAGGTGAGCAAAAAAGTTTAGCAAAAGATGCTAAATGTAATTATGATATATGTAAAAGGTTGAATATTCCTTTTGTTGAAGATATAACTAAAAACTATGATATAATAATAGATGGAATATTTGGAATTGGTCTAGATAGAGATATAAAAGGAAGGTATTTTGATATTATAAAAAAGATAAACAGTAACCTAGCCAAGACTGTATCTGTAGATATCGCCAGCGGAATCTGTTCTGATAGTGGAAAAGTATATAATATAGCAGTTGAAGCTGATATGACTGTGACTTTTGATAAACCCAAACTAGGACATTTTCTATATCCTGGAAGAGCCTATAATAATAATTTAGAATTAGTTGATATAGGGATTCCTAAAATAATTGATGAAAAAATAGAAAGTCAAAAAAGGGAAGTTGTTTGCAAAAAAGAGATTGAATTAAGAAAGATAAATGATTTTAGACATAAAGGTCAAGCAGGAAAAGTTTTAATTTTAGGAGGGAATCCTGGTTTTACAGGAGCCACTTATATGGCAGGGGTTTCTTGTTTAAATATGGGTGCAGGCCTTGTAACCTTAGGTATTCCTGAAAGTTTAAATAATATATTCGAATTGAAAACAGATGAGATAATGACCTTACCTTTACCAGAAACTTCAGATATCCAGATTTCAGATAAAGCATATATTGATATAGTGAATTTTTTGAAAGCTCAAAATATAAATACTATATTGATAGGGCCAGGAATTGGTCGTGGAAAAAAGACAATAAAATTAATCAAGAAACTCATAAACAACTTGGAAGATCAAAATATAATTTTAGATGCAGATGGTTTATTTGCAATAAAAGATGATATAGATATTATTAATAATAAAAATATAATTCTAACACCTCATATGGGGGAGTTCAAAAGGTTCTATGAAGATGAAAAGGACTTTACTAATATCGTCTATTGTGCGGAAGAGTTCACAAAAGAACATTCTGTTATTTTAACTTTAAAAGGTCCAGCTACAGTCATATCAGATAAAGAAAAAACTTATATAAATAGTTGTGCAAATGGAGGTATGTCTGTTGGAGGAATGGGAGATATATTAGCTGGGATGATTACCAGTTTAGTATCTCAAAATTATTCGCTTCTAGAAGCTTCTAAAGTTGGAGTTTTTATTCATTCATATATAGGGAAAAAATTATTGAATAAAATATCAAAGGAGTCTTTGACTCCAATGAAAATTGTAGATGAAATTGGAATAAGTTTAAAAGAAATTAGGGATAAAAAAAATTATGAAATATAAATTATTATTGATAAGTGATACAGAGGTATTATATAAGTATCCCATAAAAACATTAAAACAAAAGTTCAAAGATATCGATCTAATAATATCTGCAGGAGATTTAAGTAATAAATATCTAGATTATGTATTCACAATTATAGGAAAAGATTTGATATATGTTGATGGAAATCATACGTATTCAAAGGACCATAAGATTCCATTTTGTCATAAAATAAATGGAAAAACTTTTAAGAAAAAAGGGATAAAATTTTTAGGATTAGATGGATCGATGTTATATTCTGGTGGGAAACATCAATATACAGAAAGTGAGATGATGTGGAAAATATTAAAAAATTCACCACACATACTTTTTAATAAACCTGATGTGATTTTAACCCATGCTCCAATAAAAGGAATACATGATGTAGATGATGTTGTCCATGAAGGTTTTAAAAGCTTTCAATGGTTATTAGATCATATATCACCAAAATTATGGATCCATGGACATATCCATTTACGGAGTCACATGAAAAAACAGGAAACCATAGTAAATGGAACAAGGATAGTAAATGCCTATGGATATAAAATTATAAACGTAGAAATATAAGGAGAAAAAATGGTTAATTACGCAGAAGCGCGGGCAGAATATAGAAAATTTAAGAAAGAAGCTACTGGAATTTTTGGAGTATTTTCTAAATTAGATAGCTTAGAAAGTTTTTCAGAAAAACAAAAAGAAGCAGAAGCCTATAGTAGTAACAATAATGGAATTCAAAGTGTAGAAATAAAAGATATAGTTGGAAGTGTACAAAAGTATACTGATTTTTATGAAAATTTTGTACCTAAAACTGAAATAATAGAAGATAGATGGTGTAGGATATATATGGCATTTTTAAATAATGTATCTCTTCCACCAGTTGATTTATATAAAATAAAAGAAGAATATTTTGTTTATGATGGAAATCACAGGATATCGGTGGCAAATTATCTTGATTTTAAAAGGATAGAAGCAGAAGTTAGAGAGTTTATTCCCTCTGGAGATACAAAAGAGGATATGATATATAGAGAAAAAATAATGTTTGAAAAATTAACAGATCTATCAGGTATATTTTTTACTGAAACAGGTCAATATGATAGACTTAAAAAAGAGATATATGATCATCAGGAATATCTGAAAAACAAAGAATTATTAGAAGTAGATATAAAAGAAGCTGCACATAGATGGTATAAATGTGTATTTAAACCATGTATAGAAATTTTAGAAAAAAATAAATTACTTCCTAAAGAATCCAAAAGAACAACTGCTGATCTATATATATTTTTTCTAGATCATAAATATTTTCAAAGTGAACTCAAAAAAGAGGATCTAGGTTTTAAATATGGAATAATTGATTTTATAAACCGAGTGAAAACGGAAGATGGATCAAAATTAGAAGAGGGAATGAAGATCGATAATGAGGTAGAAAAAAATCTAGAAAAACTTGAGAAGGTAGATCGAAGAAAAAAAGCAGATATTGAAATGTTAGAAAAAAAGGAAATAATAGAAAAAGTAACAGATCTAAAATTTAATTATGATTTTTTAATAATAGTAGAAATAGAAAATTATATGAAAAAAGAAAAAATTGATGAGTTTGAAAAAGGAGTTAAAGTTTGGTATGAAAATAGCTTTTTAAAAAAACTAAACTTACTAAAAAGCAAGATATCTTTTTTGCCTAAGAAATATTCAGATGCCTTTTTTGTTTTAGAAAAAAATAAGGAACAACTGTTTTACTCTTTACAAAATTATGACGGAATTTTTAAAAAAAGTCAAAACGAAGAGAGATCTACGATAATATTAATTGCTGATTATATAATCGAAATATTTATACCAATAATCGAGATTTTAAGGAATAATGATATTTCAAAAGATGATTTTCAAAAAGTATATTATGGTTTACAGGAATCATATGACTATCTTTTAAATTATAAAGAAGATTTAACAATGGATGATGCAAAGGATTTATATTTTTCAGAAAATAAGGAAAGTGTCAAAAAAGTTAGATTTAGAAAATTGCATGAAGGCTTTTTAGCAAAATTTAAAGATACAAATAAAGATGGATTTATAAAGGAAAAATTAATAAACCGTCTAGAATTAGATATGCATGATGAGTTAATATTTGAAGAGATTTTTAAAGTATATGGTCAACCAGAGGAGTTTTCTACAATATTTAAACTGGAAAAACTCAAAAAAGAGTATAAAGAAAATTTTAAAGATAAAAATTGGTTAAGAGATAAAGTCATTATAGATTTGAAAAAAATATCTAAAAGTTCAGAGTTTCAATATTTATATAAAACAGAAAGTGCATTAAAAAAAGTAGATTCTGGAAAACAAAATTGGTCTCTTTTGGATTTTTATGCTAATATTATTTCTTATGGAGAATATCTCAAAAAAGATATATTATATGTAGATATAATAGATTTAGCCTTAGAGTATAAGATACATAAACTTAAGGAGATGGGAAATTAATGATAAACACAGTAGTTTTAGATTTAGATGGTACTTTGTTAAATTCAAAAGGTGAAATATCCAAGTTTAATAAAGAGATAATATTTAAGTTAAAGGAAAATGGAGTTAATATTCTTATTGCAACAGGGAGAATTTATAAAGCGACTTCAAGATATAAAGAGGAATTAAAATTAGAAACTCCTATTATATGCTATAATGGTTCAATGGTAATAGATGGGAAAACAGATATGAGAATTGACGAGATAACAGTTGATAATAAAATAGTAAAAGAAGTTATTTCAATTGCTAGAGAATTTGATGTTCACCTTAATTTGTTTCAAGATGAAAATTGGTATATAGAAACAAATCGTGAAGAGGCTCAAATATATAAGGAGTTATCGGGACTAAAATATCACATTTTAGACTTTGAAGATTTAGAGATTAATGACATTACTAAATTAATGTATATAGGAGATCATGAAAAATTGATTAAAATAAATGGTTTATTAGAAGAAAAATTTGGAAATAAAATATACAAAGCTTTCTCAAAGCCTCATTTTTTAGAAATTCTAAATTCTGAATCTTCAAAGGGAAAAACTCTAAAAAAAGTCTTAGATAAAAAGGGAATAAATCTAAAAAATGTAATGGCATTTGGAGATAATTATAATGATTTAGAAATGTTAGAAAATGTCGGTTTAGGAGTTTTAATGAAAAATGCTCCTGAGGGTATGCATGAAAAGATAAAGATAAAAACAAAAACTAATGATGAAGATGGTGTTGGAATATATTTGAAAGAATACTTTAATCTCAGTTAGACTCCATTTTGATGGAAGGAGAGATTGTATGGAACAAAAATTTGCTCATTTACATCTACATACAGATTACAGCTTATTAGATGGAGTGGGAAAAATAGATGAATACTTAGAAAGGGCAAAGGAATTAGGGATGTCTTCTTTTGCTGTAACGGATCATGGAAATATGTTTGGATCAATGGAATTTTATAGAAAAGCTATCAAAAAAGGAATAAAACCTATTATAGGTATGGAAGCATATATAGCCCAAGGATTTGCAAATGAGAGAAGAGGGAAAAATTTGCACTTAGTTTTACTTGCTAAAAATGAGGTGGGATATAGAAACTTAATGAAATTATCTTCCCAGGCTTTTTTGGATGGATTTTATTATAAACCTAGAATAGATAAACCTTTATTAAAACAACACAGTGAAGGGTTAATCGGACTTTCTGCCTGTATGAATGGAGAAATACCATATTATATACTTGAAGAAGAGATGGAATCTGCTCAAGAATCTCTAGAAGATTATGTGGAGATATTTGGGAAAGAGGATTTTTATATAGAATTACAAAATAATGGAGTTGAAGGACAAGAAGATCTAAATAAAAAACTGTATAAATTAGCTAAAAAAAATGATATAAAGATAGTAGCAACTAATGATGTTCACTATGTTTACAGCGGAGATGATTTACTCCAGGATATAGTAATGTGTATTCAAACAGGTGCAAAATTAAATGATTCTAAAAGAATGAAGATAAAAACTGACCAATTATATTTTAAAAGTTATGAAGAGATGATGGATGATTTTTCTGAGTATGAAGAAGGTATTAAGAATACAGTAGAAATATCAAAAAAGTGTAACTTAGAATTGGATTTAGGAGAATTTAAATTTCCAAAGTATGATTTTCCAGAAGATGAAAAATCAATAAAAACTTATCTCAGGACCCTTGTAAAAAAAGGGATATTATCTAGATATGGTGATCTAGATAATTTAGAAGAAGGTAAGAAGAAAGAGGAAATTCAAAAAAGGGTAGATTATGAACTAGATATAATAAATAAAATGGGATATGCTGAATATTTTGTTGTTGTTTGGGATTTTATAAGATATGCCAAGGAAAATGATATTCCTGTGGGGCCAGGAAGAGGTTCAGCAGCAGGGAGTTTAGTTTCTTATTTGTTGGGTATAACTAATATAGATCCATTAAAATATGGACTTATTTTTGAAAGATTTTTAAATCCTGAAAGAGTTAGTATGCCAGATATAGATATAGATATTGGGAGAGAAAGAAGACAAGATATTATAGAGTATGTTGTAAATAAATATGGTCAAGATAAAGTAGCTCAAATAATAACCTTTGGAACCATGAAAGCAAGGGGAACTATAAGAGATGTTGGAAGAGTTTTAGGAGTGTCTTTAAAAAAAATAGATAAACTGGCTAAATTAATTCCATTTGGAAATGATTTAGATCAAGCTATAAAAGAGATCCCTAAGATACAAGAAATTTACAAAAAAGATAAGACCTTACAAAAAGTTTTAAATTATGCAATGCGCTTGGAAGGTCAAGTGAGACATTCTTCTATACATGCTGCAGGTGTAATTATTTCTAGAGATCCTTTGGAAAAGGAAGCTCCGTTATATTTAGATTCTAAAACTGGAATTGTGGCTACACAATATCAGATGAAAGAATTAGAAGCAATTGGATTAGTTAAAATGGACTTTTTGGGATTGAAAAATTTAACTATAATACATCGAACATTAAAATATATTAAATCAACAAAAAATAAAGATGTAAATATAGATAAATTAAAACTCGACGACAAAAGTACCTATGAGGCATTACAAAATGGTGATACCCTAGGGGTATTCCAATTAGAATCTACTGGAATAAAAAAGATTTTGAGAAAATTAAAACCAACTCAATTTGAAGATATTATAGCTGTATTAGCACTTTATAGACCTGGTCCATTGGGCAGTGGTATGGTAGATGATTACATAGCTTATAAACATAAAGAGCGTGAGGTACAGTATCCACATGAAATGTTAAAAGGGGTATTAAAGGAAACATATGGAGTTATCTTATACCAAGAACAGGTAATGAAAATAGCCAGTATAATGGGAGGATTTTCTTTAGGAGAAGCGGATTTATTACGGAGAGCCATGGGAAAAAAAATACCAGAAATAATGGAAGAAAATAGAGCGAAATTTTTAGAAAGAGCTGTTAAAAAAGGAGTGAAAAAGGATAAAGCAGAGGAGATCTTTAATCTAATAGAAAAATTTTCTGGGTATGGTTTTAATAAATCTCATTCAGCTGCTTATGCTTTGATCTCATATTGGACAGCGTATTTGAAAACAAATTATCCATTGGAATATTATGCTTCTATAATGACTTCTGAAAAAGGAAATTTAGATAAATTAGCAGTATATATAAGAGAAGCAAAAAAGAAGGGATACAAAGTATTAAAACCGGATATTAATTATTCTTATGAAAAATTTAAAGTTGAAGAAAATGGAATTAGATTTGGATTATCGGCAATAAAACATGTTGGAGTTGGAATAGTTGAAAAAATAATATCAGAAAGAAAAGAAAATGGAGAATTTAAAGATTATGAAGACTTTGTATATAGAACTAAACAATATGGATTAAACAAAAAAACATTAGAAGCTTTGATATTATCAGGTGGATTAGATTCCTTAGGAGGTACAAAGAGATCTAAGCATATGATAATAGAGAGTATATTGAAAAAAATATCAAAAAAGATTGATAGAGAAAATAATCTTCAATATTCATTATTTGGCGGGGGGAACTCATTTAATTTAGAAGAAATAAAAATACCTGATGTTGATGAATTTAGTAAAATGAAAATATTAGAGGGGGAAAAAGAATACATAGGATTATATTTTTCAGGTCATCCTTTAGATGAATATAAAGAAAAGTTTCATGGGTTTCAGTTTGATGGGATCAAAAAAGTTAGAAAGGAAAATCCATATAAAGCAAGAACAATAGGAGTAATAAGGGATCTAGAGAAGAAGATTACCAAAAAAGGGCAGGTAATGGGAATATTTATGTTAGAGGATTATGATGCTAGAATAAAAGTTATTGTATTTCCCAATAAATATCTAAAATTCAGTCATTATTTGGTAGAAAATAATATAGTTGTAGTTGAAGGAAATGTTACAATAGATACCTTTAAAAATGTAAAAGAACAAAAAATATTAGCCAATAATATTAAAAGCATGAATGAACTAGATGAGATGAAAAGATTAAAAATATATATATTAATAGAGCCTGATACCAAAAATAAAGTAATAAAGCTAAAGGAAATTTTAAAAAAACATTCTGGAACAGGAAGAACCTTTATAGCTTGGCGTGATGACAATGATAAAAAAATTATAAAATTGGATAAAGAATATTGGGTTTCTCCCTCTGAGGCATTGATAAAAGAAGTCGAAAAATTGATAGGGAAAGAAAAAATTATA
Organism: Fusobacteriota bacterium; assembly: GCA_051746725.1. Lineage (GTDB taxonomy): Bacteria > Fusobacteriota > Fusobacteriia > Fusobacteriales > JBNJFI01 > JBNJFI01. Next base: position 7,910 of record JBNJFI010000022.1, on the reverse strand, counting down.
ATAAAATAAGAGGTCATAATAAATTTTTATCTATAATACACTCATTATAATTACTCAGAAATTCTGTAATAATGTTTGTAATAATAAAATTATACAAGCAAAGGGCATAAAGTTGCAATGACTAATAAAATATGGTATAATAGAAAAAACTATATAATATATTAGGAGGGAAAAATATGGACGTTACAGAGATAAAAAAGCTTATGTCAATACTAGATAGTACGGATGTTACAGAAATAAATTTAGAATCAGAAGGTACAGAAATATCATTAAAGAAAGATATGACTTTAGTAAAACAGATGAATGAAAGTATAATGGAATCTCAAAATAATGAAGATTCTCAAGAAAGTCTTGAAGAGGAAGATGAAAACATTAGTGAACTTGTTTCATTAAATGTAGGTGAAATTTCTTTAAAAGATGATTTAAAAGTGGGAAAAGAGATAGCAGAAGATGAAGTAGTAGCTGTTATTAAATCGGTTGGTGTAAAAACTGAAGTGAAAAGTGATAAAGCAGGAGTGTTAAAGGAGTTATTAGTTAAAGACGGAGAAATTGTTGATTTTGGTAAACCTTTAATGAAAATCGAAACAAAATAGGAGGAAATAAATAATGTTTGAAAAAATTTTAATAGCAAATAGAGGAGAAATCGCTGTAAGAATAATAAGAGCAGCTAGAGAAATGGGAATAAAGACGGTTGCGATATATTCAGAAGCTGATAAAGATTCTTTGCATGTAAGATTAGCTGACGAAGCTTTATGTGTAGGTTCAGCAATGAGTACAGAAAGTTATTTGAAAATACCAAATGTTATAGCTGCTGCTGAAATTACAGGTGCTGATGCAATACACCCTGGATATGGGTTTTTAGCAGAGAATGCGGAATTTGCAAATATATGCAAAAGTCATGATATTGTATTTATAGGACCATCTGCGGATTGTATTTTAAGTATGGGGGATAAGGCAACGGCTAGAAAAACAGCTATAAAAAGTAAAGTGCCTATTACTCATGGAAGTGATGGCGTAATAAAAGATGTTGAAAAGGCAAAAAAGATTGTTAATGAAAAAATAACTTACCCTGTTATGATAAAAGCTACTGCTGGTGGTGGAGGAAAAGGGATGAGAATAGCTAGAAATGATGATGAATTAGAAGAAAATATGGTTGCAGCTCAAAATGAAGCCAAAGCTGCTTTTGGAAATCCAGATGTATATATTGAAAAATATGTTGAAGAGCCAAAACATATAGAAGTTCAAATAATAGGTGATAAGCATGGAAATGTTGTCCATTTAGGAGAAAGAGATTGTTCGATTCAAAGAAGACATCAAAAATTAATCGAAGAGTCGCCTGCTTCAGTATTAACCGAGGAAGTTAGAGAAAAAATGGGGAACGCAGCTGTAAGATTAGCAGAGGCAATTGATTATGATTCTGCTGGAACCTTGGAATTTTTATTAGATAAAGATAATAATTTTTATTTTATGGAAATGAATACAAGAATACAAGTAGAGCACACAGTTAGTGAAGTAGTGACAGGTGTTGATATAATAAAGGAACAAATATTAGCTGCAGCTGGTGAAAAATTAACTGTAACTCAAGATGATATAAAATTAAATGGACATGCTATAGAATGTAGAATAAATGCAGAAGATCCTTCACAAGGATTTATGCCATCTGCTGGAAAAATAACAAACTATATTCCATCTGGTGGACCAGGTGTTAGAATAGATAGTCATGTATATTCAGGATATACTATACCACCTTATTATGATTCAATGGTGTCGAAACTTATTGTTCATGGTAATACACGGGATGAAGCTATCGAAAGAATGAAAAGAGCTTTAAATGAAAACATAGTAGAAGGAATAGAAACAACAATTCCTTTCCATTTGAAGGTCTTAGATAATAAAGCTTTTAGAACTGGAGATGTATATACGAATTTCATTGAAAAAGAAATGGATATATAAAGTTTTTACCCTTATAATGTTAGAAATATTTGACAACTAAAAAAAAATAAGTTATATTAAAATAGAAGCAAAAAAGGAGGGGTTAAAATGGCAGAAATGGGAAGTGTGAAAATAGCAGATGAAGTAGTAGGAATAATTTCTAGTATAGCCGCAACAGAAGTAGAAGGTGTTTATACTATGAGTGGGGGAATTGTTGAAGGATTTGCAGAAAGATTAGGGAAGAAAGCCTTATCAAAGGGAGTTAAAGTCGAAGTAGGGGAAAAAGAGACTTCAGTTGATGTATATCTTATTGTAGAATACGGATCTAAAATACCTCAAGTAGCAGCTAAAGTACAGGAAAACATAATTAAAGCAGTTACAACTATGACAGGTTTAAAGGTTATTGATGTAAATGTCTTTATTCAAGGGATAAAGATGGAAAATGATGTTGAAGAGGAAGAGGTTGAAGACAAACAAGATGCAGGAGAAAATGACAACCGAAACTAAAATATAAATATAATAAACGATTATTAGAGGTGAGAGGATTCTCACCTCTAATGTTTGAAGGAGGAAAAGATGATTTGGAAGTTAATATTTTTTATAAGTTGGATTGGTATTTTTTGTCTTTCTGTTATAGGAATATTTTTAGGAGTAGCACCTGTATATATAAATGATGTGTTAAATTATCAGTACTTTAGAATAATATTATTCTCAGGATCTATTTTTTATTTATTAATATTTTTGAAAAAAGCCTATAATTTATTTGAACGCCAAGAAGAAAAACAAGTTGTTTTAGAAAATGAGCAAGGTAAAATAGGAATGACTGTTAAATCTATTGAACATGTAATAAAAAAAATGGTAAAAGAAAAAGATTTTATTAAAGATGTGAAAGTTGAAGTAGTTCCAGTAAAAAGTGCTGTTAATGCTATGATAAAAATAGAGATAGATCCAATAGATGATCTAAATGAAAGAATTAAAGAGATTCAGAAGTTAATAAAAGACTATGTTAAGGATGTTTTGGGAATAGAAGTTAATTCATTAGATGTTATAGTAACTAAAGTTCATCCAGGTAAAAATAAAATGCAATTAAAATCAGAGGTGAATAAAGATGAATGATATTACGGAGATAATATTAGATAAGTATAAAAAAGTAATAGGAGCAATTTTAGGATTTTTGACAGCTCTTTTTTGGGCCAAATACGGTTTTTTTTATGCAGTAATATTAGTTATTTTTGTTTGTTTAGGTTATTATATAGGCGGGCTTGATAGAGAAACTATAAAAAAAAGATTAGCAGATAAGTTATTAAAAGGAGAAAAAAAATAAAATGGGACGAAAAGATGCAAGAGAGGAACTTTTTAAGGTATTGTTTGAAGCTGAAATGAAAAGTGAAGAGCCTATATCTATATATGAAGGGAAGAATTTTGAGTTTTCTAAAAATGATGATAACTTTTTAGTCGAGTACTGTAAAGGAATGGAAGATCGAAAAGATGAGGTAGATGATCTAATAAATTCTAAGATGAAAAATTGGAAAGTAAATAGATTGGGGAATGTAGAAAAGATCTTACTTAGAATAGCAACTTATGAAATTTTAGAAGATAAGGTAACTTATGAAATAGCCATAAATGAAGCCATTGAAATTGCTAAAAAGTACGGAGATGTTAAAAGTGCTAAATTTATTAATGGTGTTTTAGCTAACATTATAGATTAATACAAGTAAATAGGAGATGAATTATGGAAGAAAAAATAGTTGTCATAATGAGAAAATGTAGTTTTAGAAATAACATTGTAATAACTTTACAGAAAAAAGGTTACAATGTTTATATAGCAACCACTGAAAATAAAATAAATTATGATATAATAGATAATTTATCTCCTAAATTATTATTGTTAGGTGAAATGGAAGGCAGTAGAATACTTCAAAATATAAAAAAAATAAAAAAAAATACTGAGATGGAACAATCAATTATAACTATTATTCAAGATAAATTTGAACAAAAAAAGATTTTAAATATTTTAAAAGCTGGTGCAATGGATATAGTATATTTAAAAAATGATATGATTAATCCTTTAATAAGAACCGTTGATAAATATTTAAGTAGTGAAAGACCAGATCCTAGTTTAAACCTATCAGAATCCGACTCTAAAATAATATTAACAGTTAATGGTGGCGACTTAGATATATATAAATCTTCAGAACTAAAAAAAAGATATCTTGATGTCAAAAAAGATTTTGAAGATAAAATGTTGATTATTGATTTGAGGGAAGTTGAAAATATAAAAGTTGCAGGATTAGGAGTTTTATTATTTATAAAAAATGACTTGGAATCTGAAAATAAGAACTTAAAATTAATTATAGACTCTCCTGGAATTAAGCAACAGTTAAACCGTGGAAGAATGAAGGGATATTTTGATATTGAAGAAACTATTCCAGTACAAAATACCAAAAGTACGAAAATCGTTATTATTGATGATGCAAGATTTATGCGTCAATTAATTGGGAATGTATTAAAAGATGAAGGTTATGAAACTGAGAGTTTTGAAAATCCAGTATTAGCTCTGGAAAAGTTAGAACAGATAGATCCAGATCTAATAATAGTTGATTATGAAATGCCTAAAATGAATGGCTTAGAATTTATAGAGGAATTTGAACCTAAAAAAAGAGAAATTCCAGTTATTATGTTGACAACAGTTGAAGATTTGGACTTGGCAATGAATGCAATTAGAATGGGGGCTTCAGATTTTCTAAATAAGCCTTTTAAACCTGCAAATTTATTACATGTTATAAATAAAGTTGTAAGAGAAAATAAATTAAAAAAACAAAATGAAGAATTATTTAAAAAAATAGAAAGACGAGAACGAGAACTAAAAAAGAAAAATAAAAAGCTATTGGCACTAAATGATGAGTTAAATAATGAATTAGAATTAGCATCAGAATTACAAAAAAAGATTATGATAAAGGGAACTCCTGAGATAAAGGGCTTTGATTTTGCCACAAAATATCTACCTTCTAGAAATATAGGCGGAGATTTTTTAGACATTATAAAAATGAAAAATAATTATTATGGACTAATATTTTCTGATATATCTGGACATGGAATTCCAGCTGCACTACTTACAACTATGTTTAAAGTATACTTTAATATGTATACAGATGAGATAATATCTCCTTCAGAGGCAATGGAGATATTAAACGATGAAGTTGAAATGAATTTTCCAAATGGAAAATTTGTAAGTAGTTTTTATATGGTTATAGATGAAAAGACTTCTGAAATAAAATATTGTAAGGCAGCTCAAGAAGCAGGAATTTTACTCAAAAAAGATGGTTCCATTGAAATGTTAGAAACACAGGGGCAAGTTTTGGGACTCTGCTCAACAGATCTATTTCCTGAACAGAGATTATTTTCAGAAAAGACACTTAATTTAAAAAAAGGAGAAAAGATCATATTATATACTGATGGGATCATAGAAGCTGTAAATAACGAAGATGAATTTTATGGGTTAGATAGATTGAAACTTTTATTACATAAAAAGAAAGATGAATCTGCTAATAATTTATTAGATAGTATATATGAAGATCTTATAGTATTTTTAGATGGTTCCCCAGTAACTGATGACTTAACTTTAATGGTCATTGAAAAGACTTAATATAATTTTTAAATGGAGGATTTATGAATAAAGAAATTTATAAATATATAGATGAAGATATAACTAAAGAAGAGGCTTTGAAACTTTTTTCTTTAA
>JBNJFI010000022.1:0-2136 GCA_051746725.1 Fusobacteriota bacterium | reverse complement strand
TAATATAATTTTTAAATGGAGGATTTATGAATAAAGAAATTTATAAATATATAGATGAAGATATAACTAAAGAAGAGGCTTTGAAACTTTTTTCTTTAAAGGGAAGTGATTTAACAACTCTTTTTGATGTTGCAAATCGAGTACGAGAAAAATATTGTGGAAATAAAATACATTATTGTACCATAACAAATGCAAAATCTGGAAATTGCTCAGAAGATTGTAAATTTTGTGCTCAATCAGCCCACCATGAAACTAAAGTAAATGAATATGGTTTTAGAGATGTTGTTGATTTGGAAGAGGATTATATAAAGGCAAAGGAATATAAATCAGAAAATTTTGGAATAGTTACCAGTGGAAAAGGGATAAAATCTGGAACTAAAGATTTTGAAAAATTAAAAGAGATAATACGAAAAGCTGATAGTGACTGTGAGATATGTGGTTCTATTGGTTTATTAACAGAAGAAGAGGCCAAGGAACTTAAGGAGGCTGGGTTAATTAAATATCATAATAATTTACAGACCTCTAAATCTAGATATTCTGATCTTGTATCAACAACTCACAGCATAGAAGATAGGATAGAGTCGATTAAAAATGCAAAAAAGGCTGGACTAAAAATATGTAGTGGAGGAATAATTGGTATGGGGGAAAGTCATAAAGATAGAGTTGATATGGCTTTTGAATTAAAAGATTTAGACGTAGACGGAGTCCCAATAAATATATTAAACCCAATAAAGGGAACTGTTCATGGAGATAAAAAAGTATTGGATATAAATGATATTTTAAAAACTATTGCAATTTTTAGATTAATATTAAAGGATAAAACCATAAAACTTGGAGCTGGAAGAGAGACAATCTTAAAAGATTTTACTGGAACTGCTTTTTTGTCTGGAGCTAATGGTATGCTAGTAGGAGGATACTTAACAGTTAAAGGGAGAAGTGTCGAAGAGGACATGAAATTTATCGAGGAATTAAAAAAATTGTGGGAATAATGGTGATTTTATGGATAGGTTTGAAAGTGAGTTATTGAAATTAAAAAAATCTAATTTATATAGAAAAATAAAAGATATAAATAAGATAAAAAATAAATATGTATTTATAAAAGGGGAAAAGTTTATTGACTTTTCCTCTAATAATTATATGGGACTAAAAGACAATAACGAAATAAAAGAGTCTGCAAAAAAAGCTATAGATATTTATGGAATGGGAAGTACTGGATCAAGACTAGTTACAGGTACCACTGCTCTTCATAAAGAATTTGAAGAAAAAATAGCTAGATTTAAATCTAAAGAAAGAGCTTTGATATTTAATAGTGGATTTGATGCAAATTATGGAGTTATATCTTCAATAATGAAAAAAGATGATATTATTTTTTCTGATAAGTTAAACCATGCAAGTATAATCGACGGTAGTTTAAAAAGCGGAGCTAGATTAATAAGATATCACCATAATGATATGAAAAACTTAGAAAAGAGATTAAAAAAATATAGAAACAAACATAAAAGAGCCTTAATTATTACAGATTCTGTTTTTAGCATGGATGGAGATTGTGCAAAGTTGGATAAATTAGCTCAATTAAAAACAAAATATGATACTTTGCTTATGATTGATGAGGCTCATGGAACTGGAGTTTTAGGCAAAAAAGGTGCTGGTTTAGCTTCTGAAATGGATCTTTTAGATAAGATAGATATAAATATGGGAACTTTGGGAAAATCCTTTGGTCTTCAAGGTGCATATATAGCTTCTAGTTCTGACATAATAGAATTTCTTATAAATAATGCAAGGAGTTTTATTTATACTACGGCAATTTCTCCTATTATTATATCTGGTGCAATTACTGCGTTGGAACTTATTAAAAAAGGAGATTTTAGACGGACTAAAATAAGAGAAATGAGTAATTATTTTAGGAGTGAATTAAAAAAAAATGGATATAATACAGGGGATTCAAGTACTCAAATAGTTCCTATTATCATTGGAGATAATGAGGAAACGTTAAAATTAAGTGAAAAATTATATAAAAATAAAATATTAGCACCAGCTATACGGTACCCAACTGTTCCAAGGGGAGGATCAAGAATACGATTTTCTATAAATTATAATTTGGATTATGAAGATTTAAATAAAGTTATAGAAATATTA
>JBNJFI010000021.1:4095-27780 GCA_051746725.1 Fusobacteriota bacterium | reverse complement strand
ATAACAAGTTGCACCAAGTTCTTCTAGTTTTTCAATATTATTTTCATCTTCCTCTAACTCTTTTTTTAACTTATTTTCATAATCTTCTAATTTATCTTTACTGGCTAGTTCTTTAAATATCTTAGTTCTTAACATAATTTTCACCTTCTTTATAATATTTTGGTTTATTTTTTACCACTTGATTTATATTATATCACATTAACCAAAAAAATCAAATTACTATTAGAGAAAAAAGACCTCTAAATATTTTTTAAATCATCTTCATCATTTATTTTTATTATTTTACGGTCATCTATTTCTTCTTTAATTTATAATAATAATTTTCCATAACTAAAAGTTTACCTTCCGAATTCAGAATAGTTCCATCTAAATCTGAAATAACTGTTTTATATTCTATTGATACCCTTTCAGTCTTAACATCTTACAAAAACATTATACCATATGAACCCCTATATCTCAAGTGATCTTTACATTAAGTTAACCTTACTTTTCGATTATAATTTTCCTTTTAACTGTTTAACTTTTTTGAATATATTATCTGACCTCATAAAGCTTTCTCCAATTAAAACTCCATCTACACTATCTCTTATCTGTTCAATATCTTTATTTTCTTTTATTCCACTCTCTCCTATAACTATTTTATCTTTTGGAATATTTTTTGATAATTTTACTGTATTATTTAAATCAACTGTAAATGTTTTTAAATTTCGATTGTTTATTCCTATTATTTTTGCACTAGTTTTTAAAACCTCGTCTAATTCTTTTTGATTATGTACTTCTACTAGGGCATCCATATTTAAATTATGAATTATTTTTATAAATTTATCTATTGTTTTTCTATCTAAAATTGAAGCTATTAATAATACTGCACTGGCTCCTATAATTTTAGCCTCATATATTTGAGACTCTTGAACTATAAAATCTTTTCTGAGAAGTGGTAATTTTACATTTTTACTTATATCTTTTAAATAAACTGGACTTCCCCAGAAAAAATCCTCTTCTGTTAATACCGATATGGCTTGAACGCAACCTTCATACTTTTTTGCTAGTTCCACAGGTTTAAAATCTTCAACTATTATTCCCTTAGAAGGGGAACCTTTCTTGACTTCCCCTATTATAGATATACCATCTTGTTTCATCGCTTCAAAAAAGCTAGGTCTATCTTCTGCAGCCATGGCTTTTTTTTTCAAAATCTCTAAATCTATTTTTTCTTTCTTTAATCTTTCTCTTTTTTTCTTTACTATATCATCTAGGATCATTTGTTATCCTTTCCCAATTCATTTGATAACTTAATAAATTCATCAAGTTTTTTCTTAGCCTTGCCTTCATCTATAATCTTAGCCGCCAATTCTACTCCCTCTTTTAAAGAGTTAGCTTTTTTACCAATATATAATCCAGCTCCTGCATTTAAGAGAACTATATCTCGTTTAGGCCCTTTTTTGCCATCAAAAATATCTTTCATTATCTTGGCATTTTCATCTTTATCTCCACCTTCAACTTCTTTTTTTACAGCTCTATTAATTCCAAAGTCTTCAGGTTGTATATAATAACTTTTTATATCCCCATCTTTTAATTCCGTTACCTTTGTTCTTTCAGATAAGCTTATCTCATCTAAACCGTCTAAGCCATGAACCACCATTGCTCTTTCAACACCTAAATTCATTAAAACTTCTGCCATTAATTCTGTTAAATCTTCGTTAAACACACCTAAAACTTGTCCATTTGCATGTGCAGGATTGGTTAATGGTCCTAATATATTAAATATTGTTCTAATTTTCAATTCTCGTCTTGTCTTTATTGCATATTTCATTGCTTTATGAAAAGTAGGGGCAAAAAAGAAACCTAAGTTTATCTTTCTTACACTTTTTTCCACTTGTTTTGGAGTTAAAGATATATTGGCCCCTAAAGATTCTAAAACGTCGGCACTTCCACTTTTAGAAGATACTGATCTATTACCATGTTTAGCTACTGCTATACCTGCTGCTGCTAATATAAACACACTTGTAGTCGATATATTAAAGGTATTGGCATTATCTCCACCTGTACCACAAGTATCAACAGTATAAATATCATCTAAATCCATTTTTTCTGCTTTTGCCCGCATAACCTTAGCTCCTCCAGTTATTTCATCTGGAGTTTCACCTTTTATTCTAAGTGCTGTTAAAAAACTTGCAGTTAAAATATCTGAACTTTTACCTTCCATTATATCATTCATACTCTCGATCATCTGTGTTTCAGTTAAACATTCTCCTTTTAATAATCTTTTTAAATGTTCTCTTATCATTATAATCCTCCCCATTATTTAATTAATAACGAACAACAGAAATTAATTTCATCTTTTTTTTTGCTCTCTTTCTCTTATCTCTTATCTGTTCTCTGTTCTCTCTTCTCTGTCCTCTGTTCTCTACTTAACCGTAGCTTTCATTAATGCTCTTATTTTATTTTTACACTCTTCATATTCTTTTTCTGGAATAGACGAAGTTGTAATCCCAGCTCCAGCTTGCATATATACATTGTGATCAGCCATGACCATGGTTCTTATGGCAATACATGTATCCATATCTCCATCAAAACCAAAGTATCCAACTGAACCTCCATAAATACCTCTTTTCTCTTTTTCTAGCTCCTGAATTATTTCCATAGCTCTTATCTTAGGTGCTCCAGACAGAGTTCCTGCTGGCAAAAAAGTTGATAAAATAGAATACATATCATCTTCATTTTTTTTTATTCCTTCCACTAAAGATACCAAATGCATAACATGTGAATAGTATTGAACTTTCATAAAATCTGTAACTTCAACTGTCCCCATTTGAGAAACTCTCCCCATATCATTTCTAGCTAAATCAACTAGCATAATATGTTCTGCTCTTTCCTTTGGATCATGTAAAAGGTCATCAGCTAAATATTTATCTTCATTAGAGTCCTTTCCTCTTTTTCTAGTACCTGCAATTGGACATGTATAAACTTTTTTGCCCCTTAACTCCACAAGCATTTCTGGGGAACTTCCAGCAACCTGGTAATCTCCAAAATTTAAATAAAATAGATATGGCGAAGGATTAATTGATCTTAAACTTCTATATAAATTAAATGGATGCTCTTGACTTTCCATTTTCCACCTTTGAGATAAAACAACTTGAAAAATATCTCCATCCTTTATATACTGTTGACTTTTTTTAACCATATTTATGTATTCTTCTTTAGTTGTATTTGATTTTATATTAGTTCCTACTACTGTTTCATCTTTTTTGTAAAAATCAGGATTCACCTTTTTTAATTTTAATTCTTTTTCTATTTCCGATATTCTTTTATTTGCTTTATTTTTATTTTTTCCTTCTTCTAATACTACTATCATTATTTTTTGATAATAGTGATCATATATTATCATCTCCGTTATAAACATAAGATGTGCATCTGGCAAACCAGTTACATCTGGCATATCATCTGGTATATCTTCATATTGCTTGATAATATCATATCCCACTGTTCCCACGGCACCTCCTAAAAATGGAAGTCTTTCATCTTTTTTGACATCTATCATATCAGTATATTCTTTTATAACTTCTAATATTTTTCCTTTTTTCTCTGTTTTCTTTCCATCTTGTTCGATTACTATATTATCTGAAACTGTTTTTACAGTAAGGTATGGATTTTTTCCTAATATTGAATATCTCCCCTTACCTTCTTCCTTGCTTTCTAATAATATCCCAATATCTTCGCCGATATATTTTTGATATAGAGTTATTGGAGTATCTAAATCACCGGTTATTTCTTTTATATAAGGTATTAATAATTTTTTTTCCATTTTTACCTCCATTTTGTTTTTATATAAGCAAAAAAAGGCCTAAACTACAGGCCTTTTTTTCTCATGTTATATATTATATATTTAAATTTATGTATTTTTATGTATCAAAAAAGGCAAATACCATCATATTTAATTTGGTTTATTTTGTCAATTTTGCTACACCAACTTTTTTGAAACATAATTACCCCTCCATCTTTTTATTATACTACTAGAATATCACAATATCAATTAAAAATCAACTATAATATCCAATCTTTTTAATATTTTCTATATTTTATGGTTATTTATTTACATATCAAAAAACCACAGGCTTTATTAAACCTATGGTTTTATTATTATAAAATTTAATTTTTATTTTTCTTCTCAATTTCAACTATCTCATCATATAACTTAGGTAGTTTTTCTTTTATTTCTTCAATTTTTTCTAACATTTCAAATTCCAAAATATCTGCTAACATTATCATATCTTTCTCTTCCAAGCTATCCAGGAGGTTTTCCAATATATCTTCATATTCATAAAAAATCTTCTTTAACATATTAATATCATATTTTTCTAAAACAACATCATTTATAGAACCTAAAACATTATATATCCATTCTAAGCCATCTATAACTGATATTATAAAATTTAAAGCTTTCTGATTTGAATCCTCATTTAAATATTCCACAACTTTTTTGATACCAACATCCATTTTATTTAAATAGATATTTAACTCTTGAATAGATTCTAATAATAGTTCGACAGAATTTTTAGCATCAAATTCTATTTTTTCTACTTGTGATATATCTATATTTTCAACATTATCTATATTTATATCATTTACCATTATCTTAGTTATAGACACATCTTGCTTTTCCAAAAAGGAATTCACTTCATCTATAACCATTTTTAGAGTTTCATTTCCATCTAATTCAAAATCTATTTTATTTTCATTTATAAATATATCCATATTTTCTCCTTATTAACCTAAGTTAGCTACCTGGCCTGATAACCATTGTCCTTGACTCTGACTTTCATTCATAGCAGTTTCCATTGCTCCAAATTGTCTATTTAAAGTATCTTCCCTCATTTCTAATCTCATCTGCAAACTTTCCATACTGTCATTTATATTTTCTATTCTATTATCTAACATTTTTATATGTTGATCGATAGTTCCATTATATCTTGTATAATTATCGAGATATTCATCCACAGTTCCAGCAATTCCATTATTTTCACTATAACTATAATCAGCTAATATATCATCTCCATCAGCAGGAGCAGTTCCAAAAGTTATTCTTCCTGTTGACATATTTAATAATATTTCATTTGCTCCAGGAGTTCCTGAGGTAATTATTTTATTGGTATCGCTATCTGATGTATATATTGTTCCTCCAGCATCTATTGTTAGTCCATCTAAAGTATCTGGAGTTTTTTCCAAGTTAAAACTCGTTTCTGTTCCATCACCAGTAGCTACACTTTCAGCTGTTATCTCTCCTGAGCTTTGATTTCTAGAAAAAAGTTTTTCTATTTCTTCTGGATCTTGTTCTAAAGCCTCTTTTAATTCAGTTTTATCTATTGTTAACTTAGAACTTGTATTACTTTGAGCTTTTATTCCAATTAACGCAAATTGATTAAATCCACTTTCTACACCATCCACAGGAGACGTTAGCTTATTTCTCAAATTAAATACTAAATTATTAGCCATTCTGTCTCCTTGAAGAGCACCGTCTTCCCCATTATTATTTTCAATATAACCTACTAAGTCATTATATTTTTCAATAAAATTTTCGATTTTTTCATACGGCTTTTCTATGTCTGCTGTTACATTTAAAGTTATTTTTTCTCCAGGTTCTGTGGAACTTTTTAAGTCTATATTCATTCCATTTATATTAAATTTATTTGTCTCTTTTGTAAAATCTACTCCATTTAATGTAAAAGAAGCTTTTTGTCCTTCATATACAGATTTTTCAGCTGTTCCATCTGTATCATTAGCTTGATTCATTAAGTTTAAGTTTTCTAATAATCCACCGGTATCATTCTCAAGGGTAATACCTTTTCCAGCTTCTTGGGAAGTCAACGTAACCTTTTTTGAGTCTTCATCATAAAAAGCAGTTACACCTGCATCAGCTGAATTTATCTTAGATATGACATCAGATAAACTATCATTTTCGGCATCTAATTCAAATGTATGCCCATTAATTGTAAAAAATCCACTTGTCACCCCAGTAAAAGCATCTACTTCTGATATATTTTTCTTATAATCAATATTTTCTCCATTTTCAACTGTTTGACCTAATTGATCACCAAGTCCCATTTCTGTCAAAAAAGAGCTTGTATCCGTATCAGAAAATTTTATTTTACTTGAAGTTTCTGCGGTATCCTGCTCTAATTTAAAACTATTAGTATCTTGATCAAAGCTTGCAGTTACACCTGCACCAGATCCATTTATCTTAGTTATTACTAAATTTATAGTATCATCTGCTTCAACATTTATAGTTTTTCCATTTATTTGAAAACTCCCCTCTGTTATGGTAGATCCACCTTGGGTAAATCTCTCATTTGGATCTACTATATTTGAAGTTCCAGAAATATTAGCCTTAACTCCATCCTGTAAAGTCAATACATCACCAGATGAAACTTTTCCAGCCTTTGCCATTGCAACATTTTCCAATACGTAATTTGTATTAGATGCCTCACTTGTTGCAGTTGCTATAACTTTATCTTCATCTGAAGATGAGACTTTTTTGGAATTAAAAGTTGAACTAAATTTAAAATCACTTGCCGCACTATCAAATGAACTAAGCTTGCTATTTAAATTATTCCATACTTTTTTACTATCGTTTATTTCCCCTATATTTTCCTGTTTTTGGTAAAGTGGCTTTCTCTCTATTTCCATCAATTGATTTATGATGTTTTGAGTATCCATTCCTGAAGCTAATCCTCCTAATTGTATTCCCATCTTTCTCACCTCTCTTTATATTAATATTATTTTTTTTAATTATTCTCTCTATATTTATAATTATTATCGTAATTTAAAGCTAGAACTTTAATCTACGTTTTATTAGTTCTAAACCGTTCCATTTTACAATAATAAATTTCAAAATAATTTTTGAAATTTATTATTGTAGCCGACCCATTTTTGAGTCGGCTATGGCCGGTCTTAGATATGTTTAATCAAATAACTGTAGTACTTTTTGTGGACTACTATTTGCTTGTGACAACATTGCTGTTCCAGCTTGAGATATAACACTATTTTTGGTATATTCTACCATTTCTTTTGCCATATCTACATCTCGTATTCGACTCTCTGCCGCTTGTAAGTTTTCAGCAGACATACCAAGATTATTTATTGTGTGTTCTAACCTGTTCTGAACAGCACCTAAATTAGATCTCTGTGTCGATACAGTCTGAATTGCATCATCTACTGTAGTTATCGCTGCCTCAGCGTTAGTTTGACTAGAAATTGATAAAGAAGATATTCCCAAAGCACTTGCTCTCATACTATCAATATTAATAGATACTTTTTGACTAGAATTTGGACCTACATGAAAACTAATAGCATTGGATGAAAATGCCCCAGACAATAGATTTTTAGTATTAAACTGTGTATCTTCACCTATTCTATTAATTTCATTAACTAACTCATCTACTTCTAACTGAATCTGTTCTCTATCTGCTGTAGTATTTGTGTCATTTGCTGACTGTACAGATAATTCCCTCATCCTTTGTAGTATTGAGTGAGTTTCATTTAATGCTCCTTCAGCTGTTTGAATTAAACTTATGCCATCTTGAGCATTTTTTTTTGCCATGTCCAGTCCATTAACTTGAGCTCTCATCTTCTCTGAAATAGCTAGTCCTGCCGCATCATCTCCTGCTTTATTAATTCTAAGTCCAGATGATAGTTTTTCCAAAGAATCATCTATCTTAGAATTAGAATTTGTAAGGTTTCGATAGGCATTTTTTGCTGAGATATTATGGTTTATAATCATAACAATCTCCCCTCCATGATATTATTATAAAAGCATCCCTGCTTTTAGTCATCATCCTAATATTTATCACCGGCCAAAGGAATAAACTGTTTAAGATGACTACTACTTAACTCAATAATCTTTAAGCTGACTAGTAGCTTTTTTATCATGGAAGGCGAGTTTTGTTTTTTATAGTTCTAAGAGATGAAATCCCTTAGAACTATATATGCCGTAAACCATTTTATAATACTATTTTATTTTATTATCTCAACAATGATAGAACTCCTTGGGGTTGTGCATTAGCTTGAGCCAGCATTGAGTTACCCGCTTGAGCAATTATTTTATTCTTAGAATAATCTACCATTTCTTTTGCCATATCTACATCTCTAATTCTACTTTCTGCTGCTTGTAAGTTTTGAGATGATGTTCCTAGGTTATTTATTGTGTGTTCTAACCTATTTTGCATTGCACCGAATTTTGCTCTTTCAGACGAAACTGATTCTAAAGCATCATTAATAGTTGTTATTGCTGCATCTGCTGATGTAGCTGCAGTAACTGATAGCGCTTGAGTTGCACTTGCTCCACTTACTCCTAGAGCACTTGCTTTCATACTTCCAAAATTTAATGTCACTGCTTGACTTTCATTTGCTCCTACATGAAAAGTAAGTCCAGTTCCACCGGCGGCTCCATCTAATCCACCTGTCATAAGTGTTTTTGTATTAAATTCTGTAGTATCTGCTATTCTATCAATTTCTTTTCTCAATTGATCCATCTCTTTTTGCAGTTCTGTTCTATCTGTTTCTGTGTTTGTATCATTTGATGATTGAACTGCTAACTCTCTCATTCTTTGTAGTATTGAGTGAGTTTCATTTAATGCTCCCTCTGCTGTTTGGATTAAACTTATTCCATCTTGAGCATTTTTCTTTGCCATATCTAGACCTTTAACTTGGCCTCTCATTTTTTCTGAAATTGCTAGTCCTGCTGCATCGTCACCTGCTTTGTTAATTCTAAGTCCTGATGACAGTTTTTCTAAAGAACCATCAATTTTTTGATTCATATTAGTTAAGTTTCTGTAAGAATTCTGTGCACTAATATTGTGATTAATTATCATTTTAATAACCTCCTCCGTGTTTTAAGTTTTGGCCATCCTTGACCATAATTTTTGGCTATTAACTTTATAAAGTGGGCGCCTCACTCTACATTTTAATAACCACTTATACTGTCTAACATTAAAAAGTATAAGAAGTAATTAAATTTTAAACACGGAGGTGATTTTATATAGTCCTAGAAATTATCTAGAACTATATATTATATTATTGTAATAATTGTAATACCCCTTGTGGCTGGGCATTAGCTTGCGCCAACATTGAATTACCAGCTTGAGAGATTATCTTGTTCTTGCTATAATCTACCATCTCTTTCGCCATATCTACATCTCTTATTCTACTTTCTGCTGCTTGTAAGTTTTGAGATGATGTTCCTAGGTTATTTATTGTGTGTTCTAACCTATTTTGCATTGCACCGAATTTTGCTCTTTCAGACGAAACTGATTCTAAAGCATCATTAATAGTTGTTATTGCTGCATCTGCTGATGTAGCTGCAGTAACTGATAGCGCTTGAGTTGCACTTGCTCCACTTACTCCTAGAGCACTTGCTTTCATACTTCCAAAATTTAATGTCACTGCTTGACTTTCATTTGCTCCTACATGAAAAGTAAGTCCAGTTCCACCGGCGGCTCCATCTAATCCACCTGTCATAAGTGTTTTTGTATTAAATTCTGTAGTATCTGCTATTCTATCAATTTCTTTTCTCAATTGATCCATCTCTTTTTGCAGTTCTGTTCTATCTGTTTCTGTGTTTGTATCATTTGATGATTGAACTGCTAACTCTCTCATTCTTTGTAGTATTGAGTGAGTTTCATTTAATGCTCCCTCTGCTGTTTGGATTAAACTTATTCCATCTTGAGCATTTTTCTTTGCCATATCTAGACCTTTAACTTGGCCTCTCATTTTTTCTGAAATTGCTAATCCCGCAGCATCGTCACCTGCTTTGTTGATTCTTAGTCCTGATGATAGTTTTTCTAAAGAACTATCAATTTTGTTATTCATATTTGATAAGTTTCTGTAAGAATTCTGTGCACTGATATTGTTATTGATTATCATTTTCCTCATCCTCCTTGATTTGTTTTTTCATCCTTGATTTAATAAAGTTAAACCGCGCGAAATTCAACTTTATCATTGAAGGCAGCTTTAGCCACCATAACTACTCACAATGATTTCATTATTTGTACTCATTGTGACTAAATCAAATCAAAAAGGATTATTATATTATCCAATATTTTTTATATTATTGTAATAATTGTAATACTCCTTGTGGCTGAGAATTTGCTTGTGCTAACATAGCAGTACCAGATTGAGAAATTATTTTATTTTTACTAAAATCCACCATCTCTTTTGCCATATCTACATCTCTTATTCTACTTTCTGCTGCCTGTAAATTTTCTGCTGATGTACTTAAATTGTTAATTGTATGTTCTAACCTATTTTGCATTGCACCAAATTTTGATCTTTCTGCTGAAATTGATTCAATAGCATCATTTATAGAAGTAATAGCTGCATCAGCAGTGGTTGCACTGGTAACAGATAATGCTTCACTTGCACTTGCACCATTTATCCCCAGTGCTGTTGCTTGTGTATCTCCTATAGTCATACTTACATTTTGTCCAGAATTTGCTCCTATTTGAAACATAATACCAGATGCTGCAAAATCTCCATCTAAAAGTTTTTTAGTATTAAATTCTGTAGAAGTTGCGATTCTATCAATCTCTTGTCTCAATTGGTTCATCTCTTTTTGTAATTCCGTTCTATCTTCTGTAGTATTAGTATCATTGGAAGACTGAACAGCTAATTCTCTCATTCTTTGTAGTATAGAATGACTTTCATTTAATGCTCCTTCTGCTGTTTGGATTAAACTTATCCCATCTTGCGAATTTTTCTTCGCCATGTTTAAACCTCTGATTTGCCCTCGCATTTTTTCTGAGATTGCTAAACCTGCTGCATCGTCACCAGCTTTGTTAATTCTTAGTCCTGACGATAATTTTTCCAAAGAATTTTCAATGTCACCATTTACACTTTTCAGATTTTTGTACGAATTCATCGCACTAATGTTGTGATTAATAATCATTTTCTTCTCCTCCTTGAATTTGTTTTCCGACATCCTTGTCGTTTTTTTTGACATTATTTTGTCAAAGCAGAAAGACTATATTAATAATCTCTCTATTCTGAAAAAATAATCCACTTCTTTTAATTTAGATCCTTCCCAAAAACAAAAAACAACACTATCCATTAGTTTAGAGGTTAAGGCTCAACTAATGGTAAGTGTTGTAAAAAATAATTGCATTATAATCAAATAAAGTTATCCCATTATAATCCATACACATACCGAACTATTCCTTTAGTTCTTTCTTAAACCTCCTTGTTTAAGGTTTTTTATGAGGTTTTCTCCTCTATTTGATTGTCATATTATAATTATCGTTCTTTTTTAATTTTTCTTTAATTTTTTTTCGTTTTATTTTTTTTGTGTTATTTTTATTATGCTTTTAATAAATTCACTTAGATAATATATTTCATTTATTTCTAATTTTATTTATACCTAAATATATTATCGCTCTTTTTTGTTAAAACTTTAATCTTTTTTATTATTTTTTATTTTATTAAATAAGTTTCCTAATCCTGTTAATTTATTTTGGTTTTCAGATGCTTTTTTGTTCTCCAATTGTATCTCTTCATAAACTTCAGATCTATGTACTGGTATACTTCTAGGAGCTTTTATTCCTAATTTAACTTGGTCATTTTTCATTTCAACAATTACTATTTCTATATCATCGCCAATAATAATACTTTCATTTATTTTTCTAGACAATACTAACATTTTATTGCCCCCTTTGATCGTGTTCTTTTTTTTCTTGCATCTCTTTTATTATATAATGTTTTAACTTATGTTTAGAATTAGTCGATATAACTTGTCTTCCTATATTCTTTTTTGTATTAATTACAATAGGTCCTTGCAGATTTGCTGTCATCTTAGATGGATCATCTGGAACTACTACTATAGAGAAAATATCTGTATTTTGGGCAGATTCTAATTCCAATTCTTCTGTATCTTTATCAGATAAATTCAAAGTATAATTTTTTCTAAACTCAAATGGTCTAATAATTACAAATGCCAACGAAGGTTCATTAACTGCTTGCATCCACATTAAAGGGTTACTATCTTCCATCTCAAAAATTACATATTTTTTAATATCTTCAAATCCTAGTATTCCATCTTCAAAATATATTATCTCATCTTTATTTATTTCTATATTTCCAAACCGAGTAGTTTGTATTTTCATCTTGTCCTCCTACGCTTTATAATTTATATTTTTACCTTTCAGATCTATTATTACCTTTGGATAATTTGCTGATATGTCTATTTTACCAGGAGTCGAACTAATCTGCAAATTTTTCCGCACATTTGTTTCAATTTTTCCTGGGATATAATTTGTTCTTACATTTCCCTTTTTAACTCTTATTTTAATATTTTCTTTGGGGAAATGTTGTAACCCAATTTCTCTTTCTAAATCCCCAAAAGCTTTATCAGCAGCAATTTTAGCTAATACATTACCACTGGAATTCTCAATATTCATCATAGCATCTCCATCAGAAGAATATTGAGCAATTGCCTTATAACTTTTTTGCATACTCTCAGACGATACTTTTCTTTCCATATCCATTGTAGTTTTAGAATTGTCAAATTGTCTAAAAGCTGGATAATTATCTATTTCTACTTTAGCATCTTTGGTATTAACTTGAAATCGATGTTTTTTTCGTTTTAAAGTCATATCTGCTTGATTACCCTTAATATTCATTTGAGCATCTCTTTTTTTTATATTAACTTTGGCATCAATTGTATTTATTTTTAAAATAGGTGTATTTATCATGATTGCTCACCTCTTTCTTAATAAATTATCTTAAATAATCTATTAAAGTTGGTTTTATTACACGAGCTCCAACTGATAAAGACATTTTTTGAACACTTTCCTGTACTTTTAAATCCATTATAGCTTTAGTTACATCAGTATCTTCTACTGCTCCTAATAACTTACTTACATTTATTTTTTGATTTTCTAATTTCTCCTTTGCTTGATCCATTCTGTGTAGCTTTGCTCCAACTTCTGATCTTGACCGTAATATATTATTAATTGATCTATCTAAACTATCTAAGCTATCTTCTATAGACTGGCCATCTCCATCTTCATCTGTGGGTTCCTCTCTATAAATATTATCTCTTAAATCAATTAAATTTTGAAATAAATTTTCTCCATCTAAAAAGGCTGCTTCTCCTGATATATTAAAAGTTGTCTTTACATTTTCATCTATCTCAGTTTGAAATTTCCCTGTATCTCCTGAGTAATTTACTACTGTTATTTTTTCAGAATTTATGCCATCTCTAACAGAACCATCTACTCTTGTCAAATCTTCTCCAGGTCCACCTACTGCACTATCATTTTTTCCTGTATATTTTTTAAAGGGAGGTCCATCTGTTTTAAATCCTCCGAATATATATCTATTCCCTACTTTTGTGTTTGCAACCCCCACTACTTGATCCAATAATTGATCTATTTCATCAGCTATAGCATCTCTTGCATCCTTTTCATAAGTATCATTTGCTGCTTGAACTGAAAGCTCTCTAACTCTTTGTAATATATTTGTAACTTGACCTAATGCATTGTCAGTAGAATCCAAAGTAGCTTTTGCATTATCAACATTTCTGACATATTGATCAATCTCATTAAGATTACTTCTATAACTCATGGCTTTTATTGTTCCTGTAGGATCATCTTCAGGTATTTCAATTCTTTTTCCAGATGACAGTTGTTTACTTAATTCATCTAACTTTCTATTATTTGTCTGTATATTAGCTAATGTACTTCTTGTTGTCATCTTACTTGTAATTCTCATTTTGCTCACCTCATTTTTTAGTTGATCACATCAGAAATAATATTCTTATAATCTATTTATTAAAGTATCTATCATTTCACTTCTTGTATTTATATATTTAGATATAGCACTATATCCATGTTGATATTTCATCATATTTGTCATCTCTTCATCTAAAGATACACCTATCTTAGCTTCTCTTTGATTATTAAGATTATTTATTAAAGTTTCCTCATTTTGAACAAACCTTTTAGATTGTTGAGCACTAATTCCTAAATCAGAAATTAAACTTTCAAAATAATCAGAATATGTATACTCTCCAATTGCTTTTTCCTGTTTCAACCCAGCTAAATCCAAGGCATTAGAACCATCACCAACATTATTTGCTTTGTCAGGAATCTCATCTCCATCAGTATCTACTCCCTTAGCTGCAGCTATCTTATTTATATCTTTTATCTTTACGCCCATGTTTAAAGCAGCTCTTGATTCAGGCCGTGCCATTCTATCTTCAGATATATTATTTAAAGTTGAAGCTTCTTGAAACTCAAAATTTCCTCCTTGTAAAACCCCCAACTCTTCTAATAAATTTCCACCTGAATCTGTAACACTTCTAAGAGTGTAATCAGTTTCTTTTGTAGCTCTTAAGGTTAATCTATTGTAAGGATCAGCCGCTGCAACTACTCCTGAATTTAAGTCATTTATTTTTTCAATCAATTCTGACAGAGAATCTTCAGAAGTATTATAATTCACTCTCATTCCATTGACTTCAAAATGCCCAGAAGAATCTGATATAGCAGAATCATTAGCTAAAGGTTCTTCATTTACATTATCCACTACTGTAGAGCCCTTTAATTTATAAATAGCTGCTTCTAATACACCGTCATTATCTATATCAAAAGTTTCATCATAAACTTTTAATTCATCAAAAAAGTTTATTCCTTTTTGTCCATTTATATCAAAACCTGATTCTTGAACTTCGTTTAATCTATCTGTTAAACCAATAGCCAATTGATCTAAATAATCGGTATATTGATTTATGTTTATATCTCTAATTTCTTGTAATCCCTGCATCTTTCCATCTTTTATATATAAAGGCTGATTCGTGTCTTTCCATTTAAATTGATACATACCTTCATTTACAGAACTACTCCTTTCGGCCTTTATTCCAGTAAAAGTAGATCCTTGGACCGCTGTTCTTCCACCTATACTTATATTATAAGTTCTTTCTTTTCTTGATACATCTATATTGATTGATTGAGATAATTCTTCTGTTAATTTATCTCGTTTATCTCTTAAATCATTTGCTTTAGATGTTCCTATTTCTACTTTTGATATTTGATCATTTAAGTCGGCAACCTGCTCGAGTTTAGTATTTATATCATTCATTTCAATTCTCATTTCGTTATTTACATTTCTTTTGAGTTTTAAAAGATTTTCATAGGTTCCATTTATTGTATTTGATAGATCAACCGCTCTTTCTCTTACTGAAATCCTCGTTGAACTATCTTCTGGATTTTGACTCAAATCATGTAAAGAACTCCAAAATTCATCTAATATAAATCGAATACTCTCATCAGAGGGCTCATTTAATATATATTGAATTTGCTTTAAGTTTGTTTCCTTTGTCTCCCATTTAGATTGAGTTTGTAATTCTTCTATTATTCTATCATCCAAAAAAGAGTCCCTTACTCTATCTATCGAAGTTGCTTTTGCTCCTATCCCCTTTGTTCCAAACTTATTATCTTCCATGGTCATAGAAGATATTTTTACATTTTGTCTACTATATCCATCTGTATTTGCATTAGATATATTATGCCCTACAACATCTAAAGCCGTTTGTTGCGCTTGTAATGCCGTTTTTCCCATTTCTATACCAAAAAAGCCCATTTTTTACACCTACTTTCAAAAAAAAGCAGCATCCCAGCTGCTTTTAAACTTTATGATTTAATATATTTCTTTGTATCACATTATTTTTTTTCTGTTTATTATTATATCCTATTTCTGTATTTTGAGTAAGATTATCTAATATTTTTTTTATAGTTCCTGTTGAAATATCAATTAATTTCTCTGAAAATATATTATTTTCCTGTATAGAATTTAAAACATCTATCAATTTTTGTCTTAAACTCCAAAGTTCATCTCGTTTTTCATTATCTAATGAAAAAATATATTCTTTCAGAGTAGAATAGCCATATTGTTCTACCAAATCTTGGCGTGTATCCTCAATTTTATCAAGCTTAAAACTTAGAGATTTCTCTTGTTTTATTATTTCTCTAAGCTCCCCCATGCTTTCATTTTTTATACCTTCGATCCTTTTTTGAGAAAGTGTTAATTCCTCCTGATATAATTCTAGCTCTTTTTTGAGAACTTCTATTAACTTCATATTAACCTAGTCTACCCAATATTGCATTTGCTACATCTTCATCACTTACATTATAATTACCACTTTGAATTTTAGATTTCAATTCAGACACCCTATCTTCTCTTACTTCTGGTAGAGAATCATAATACTTTTTTGCAATTTCCACTTCTTTTTTCACCTCTTGATTTTTTGCTTTATCAGAGATAGTTACTTTATCTTGTAAATTTTTGACTGAGTTATTTTTTTCAAGATCCTTATTTACTTTTTTATTAGTAACTTTATTTGTCTTCTGACTCTGATAGATGCTCGTTAATCCTGGTATCTTCATTTTAGCCACCTCTCTTTCGTTTTGTTTATTTATTTCCTAACTTTATCTTCTAATATATTTATCGGAGTTTTTTTTATTAACTTTAGGATTTTTTTTCTTCATCTGTTACATACATCGCCCTTTTTTTCTTTTTCTTTCTAGAAGATAAAGAATCTGCAACATCATCTAATTCAGCTTTACATTTTTTACATAACTTTCCTCTACTTATTGGCTTCCCGCACATCTGACAACTTTTTGAAAGCGATTTCCCTCTTTCTAATCTTCCTTCATCTACCCAAGCATCTATAAGGTCTTCAGAAACATCAGTTTCATCAGATACTTCTTCCATTGATGAATCAGGATATTCATATAAAAACTCTTTTACAATTTTAAAAACCTCATCTTCTTTTGCACCTCTACATCTAGAACATATAGGTTTTTTATCTGTTTTAAAAAAATCTTTTCCACATATCTCACATTCTGTTAAATTATCAAAATTCATATTTTTCCACTCCTTCTTTTATAAGTTTTAGCCGCTGCAATGACAAAAATAATAAATCTATTTGGATTGTACTGTTTTAATATTTCTTTTTTAATTTCATTTACTGTACTACCTGTAGTTATAATATCGTCAAAAATCAAGATATTTTTACCATCTAAATCAATTTTTTTTCCTATAACAAAACTATTTTTTATATTCTCTCTTCTTTTATCATAAGTTTTTAAATCATACATGTGTTTCGTCTCTTTTTTTCTTCTGATTTTTATAGTTTTTATACCGATTTTCTTTAAAATTTCTTCTAACTGATCAAATCCTCTATTTCTTTTTCTTTTTTTACTTATAGGTACTGGAATTATATAATCTATATTTTCTTTTTTGATAATATCTTTTAAATTTTGATCTATTAGGTTTGAAAATATAAGAGATACCTTTTTTTGATTATCTAATTTATATCTTGTAATTAATTTTTTTATAGGGCCAATATAATTCCAAAGATAATATATATTATTACCTAGCAATCTTAATCGGCGCCTTCCCTTTATTTGTTTGTAGCAATTTGAACAAATTGAATATTTATTCCATTTTAATTTTTCATTACATATTTTACATCTGTTTTTAAATAATAATTTTTTAATAATCAAAGCTAAGCTCTTTATTTTTATTTAAAATCTTAGCTGAATATGTTTCAGTATATCCACAGTTTAAACATGTCTTAAAATAATATAAGCTCATTTCAAAGCCTATTAAACCATCTTCATTTTTTTCTGGTAACATAACATTTTTAACTTCATATTTATCAGAACCACATTTTAAACATTTAAAATCCAATTTCATCACCCCAAATAATATTTTTTATCCATGTAATTTTCGTGTTGTTTATTGCAATTAAATCAAATCTAAGGTTATAGTCGTTTATATTTTTCTTATTTATATATTCTAAGGCTGTTAGATACATCCGTTTTTTCTTTTTCCGGGTTATGACCTCTTGACTTAGGCCATACTTTTTTGTTTTTCTATATTTTACTTCAACAAAAATAACAGTGCTTTTTTCATCTTGTATAATCAAATCTATTTCTCCATATTTCCCATAAAAATTCTCTTCTAATATTTCAAATCCCTTTTTTTGAAGGTAATTCTTGGCCTTATTCTCACCTTTTTTTCCAATGTCACGAGTATTTTTATTCATCGTTACCAAGAACTTTCTTAATAAAGTATTTTTTACTTTTACTTAAGTCCACTTCACGAGTTTTTAAACCCTCACCTATAATTCCAACAATTGGACCCATTTTATTTTTCTTGTTTACTTTCTTCACCACAGCTTTTTCATTTGTATTTAATAATACATGAGTTCCAGGGGGATAAATAGATAGAATCCTAACTACCTTTTCTAATAACTCTGGATCAAAGTGTGTTCCACTCCCTTCAATTATTATCTTCATGGCCTTATATGGAGTCATGGGATCTTTATACGGTCTTCTGGAAGTTAAAGCATCGTATACATCAGCTATAGCCACTATCTTAGCAAAATAATTAATTTTTTCTGATTTTAAACCGAGTGGATATCCCATGCCATCAAATTTTTCATGATGTTGTAAGGCAATGTATTTTGATATTTCAGCAATGTTTTTTTTCTCTTTTAAAATCTGATATGTATAAACTGGATGTTTTTTTATTATTTCAAATTCATCTTCTGTTAATCTTCCAGGCTTTTTTAAAATCTCTTCCTCTACTTTTATTTTTCCTAGATCATGAAGCAAGGCCCCTTCACCTAGTTTAAATAACTGATCTTTGGAAATCTCTAGTTCCTTCCCAATCATCAAAGATATTGTTGCAACATTAACACTATGGGTATATGTATAATCATCAAATTTTTTAATATCTAATAAATTAATAACTGCATCTTCATTTCCCATCATGTCGGATATTATTCCGCCTACTGCTTTTTTAATATCTTCTGAGTTTATATCTTCACCCATACGAACATTTTTTATTACATTATCTACAACCGTTAGGGCTTCTTGTTGAGTTTTAGCACTAATTGCATCTTTCACATATTTAGAAGACTTTGAGGGTAAATAGGTGACTTTCCCGTCTATTTTAAATATATGTTTTTTATCTGAAATAGCCTTTATCTTGATATCTCCTTTATTCTGTTTAAAATATAACTTTAATTCTTTTAATCCATGATGAGTAATCTCTTGTCCTTGTTCAATCAATATTTCTCCTGAATTATGATCTACTATTGTTTTTCCTATTTTCATTCCAGGAGTTATTTCAGATATTTTCAGATTTTTCACCTTTTTTGACATGCCTTACACCTCCTCATCAGCCTTATAAACATATATAAATATTTCGGCTATTATTTCATATAATTCTTCTGGAATTTCCTGAGATATATCTAATTTATATAAGATTTCAAGAAGATTTCTATCCTCCTTTATGTATATCCCGTTTTCCTTTGCAACCTTAATTATTTCTTCAGCCAAACGACCTTCACCTTTTGCTATTACTTTAGGGACATTATCTTTTTCTTTATCATATCCTATTCCAACAGCCTTTTTTTTCATGCTTTCACATTGACTCCTTTAATTTCAGGTTTAATCTCATCTCTTAAATTTTTTATTTTTATCCCATCAATTTTATATCCTAAATCTTCAATGTTTTGCTTTAAAATGTCTATATCTTTTAAAATTACATCTTTAGCTTTTTTGTTAGAAGTCCAAAATGTTATTTCCACTTTTTTTTTCCAGCTATTAAAAGATATCTTAAGCTCTCCAATATTTTCAAGCTCTAAATTAAAATCTATATAGCTATTTTCATAGTCTATTTTTTCATCACCTTTTTTGCCTGGATATCTTATCTTTATTTCAACAGGTTTTAAATTTTTATTGATAAGAAACATGAATTCTAAGATATTTTGTTTTTTTTCTTTATTAATAGCATTCATTATTTTTAATCCCTTATCAAAAGGATTTTTAGATTCTTTTAAGTTTTTCAAATAACTTTTTAAATCCTCTTTAAATTTTTCAGAATCATCTTTATTTATTTTTTTCTTTTTTTCTATATCATGGTTTAAATAAGCTCTTATATTTTTAAATAATTCTTCTGAAAAATCTAAATCATTCCCTTCGATTATAATAAGAGCTCTTATTATATCCTTTTTAATTACACCCTTTTTTGTATCCAGATTCCCAAGTTTATTATTAAGTTCATTATATTTTTTAACAACTCTATTTATTTGAGATTCTTTCAAAAAAGTTTTACTTTTTATACTTTCGGATAATATCGCTTTTTTGAGGTTTTTATTTTTAGGATTTTTAAAGTTTAACTCTTTTTTAGCTGAATGATCTCTCATTTTAACTAGAATTTTTTCCTCTTTAAATTTTTGAACTTCTAGTTTTATTACTTCTCCCCTTGTTAATTTATGGTCTATATCTGTCAAAACATCTGTTCCTTTTATATTCAAGAGAGTTTTTTTTCCATCTTGGTCCATAACCTTTGCTTTTACTATGTCACCAATTTTTAATTTTGTAAATATCTCTTTTTTTTTAGATATCGTAGGAATTAATTTTTTGAAGTTTAACCTTATCAAATTTTTCATAATTAACCTTTAGATAGTATTTTTTTCAAAAAAGATTTTCGATGTATTTTACAAGGTCCAATCTCTAATAACTTTTCTCTATGCTTTTTTGTTCCATATCCTTTATGTTGAGAAAATCCATATTCTGGATATTCTAAATCTTTATTTTTCATTATTCTGTCTCTTGTCACCTTTGCTATAATAGAAGCTGCTGCAATGGAAAGGCTCTTTCCATCTCCCTTTACAACAGGCTGTTGATCTCCAATATAATTTTTGATTTTGTGATTGCCATCAACTAAAACTAAGTCATGATCTTTATCTAAATCTAATATAGCATTATTCATGGCTTCAAAAGTAGCATTTAGTATATTTATTTCATCTATTCTATTTTCATAAATTATTCCAACCCCAACTTCACAATTGTTTTTTATAATGTCAAAAAAGTTTTCTCTTTTTTTTTCACTTAACTTTTTTGAATCATTAATTCCATCTAAAGGTTCAGGATTATTTATTATTACAGCTGAAGCAACTACTGGGCCAGCCAGTGGACCTCTTCCTGCTTCATCTACTCCTACTACTATATTATTATATTGTCTATCAAATTCTAAAAGCTCATTCACAATTATTCCCCCATACTTTCAATTTCATCTTTTAATTTTAAATTATAATTTTTCATTAGATTTTCAAAATCACTTGGTATTGGACCTTTTATTTTTATTTCTTCTCCTGTTATAGGATGTTCAAATTTTAATTCATATGCATGTAACATCTGTCTAGAAGCCGCTTTGGAAATACCATATCTATCATCTCCTAATATAAGACATCCTATATGATTCATATGGACTCTAACTTGATGCATTCTCCCAGTTTCAATCTGAACTTCAATTAAAGCATATCCATTGTTTTCATCTAAAACCCTATAGTTACTTATGGCTTTTTTTCCATTCTGATTCACTACAGCCATTTTTAATCTATCTTTTGGGTTTCTCCCTATTAAATTGTCGATCCTACCGCTAGGCTTCGGAACTCCTTTTGTAATTGTTAAATATTTCTTTTCTATATCCTTATTTTTAAATCTATCAACTAATTTATAATAAGCTTTATTTGTTTTAGCTATGACAACTAAACCACTTGTATCCTTATCCAGTCTATGTACTATACCAGGTCGAAATCTCTCTCCTGCATTTGAGAGTTTTTTTATATGAAATAAAATTGCATTTACTAAAGTATCTTTAGGATGGGCTTTAGCTGGATGAATTACTATTCCAGCCTCTTTATTTATAATAGCTATATCTTTATCTTCGTATATTATTTCTATATCTATATTTTGAGGAGTCAGCTCAAATTCGTCATTGGTAAGGTTAATAATTATCTTTTCATCTCCATTTAATTTATAACCCGCTTTACTACTGCTTTGTCCTTCTATTCTTATATCACCTTTATCTATATATTTTTTAATTTGACTTCTTGTTTCATCTAATTCTCTAGTTAGGTATTTATCTAACCGCATATTTTCGTCTGTTTTTTCTGGGTATAATTCCATTTTTTTCCTTCCTACATATAATAAAACCAATTTAATATATTATTTTAATTAACATCTTACTGTATTATACCTTATTTTTTTATGTTTTTCAATTTTTAATCAAATTTATTTTTTATTCAGAATAAAAAAGACAACCTCTCTGGGTTGCCTTTTTCTCTAACTATCTTTTTGTCGTATTAATTCTTTTATTTCTTCTATTATAACATCTGCATTTAAACCATGTGCACTTATTCCTTCTCCTAAAGTTTCACCAGAAGCTACCATGCATCCAACACAACCTAATCCATACTTACTAAATACTTGTGATATCTCAGGATATTCTTGAACTGCTTTTAAAATGTTTGTATCTTTTGTTATTTTCATTTTAATTACCTCCCTATATTTATTTTATAATATCATCTTTTATCTACTTTGTCAAGTATTAAAAATTCCTAATATGTCTTTTAATTTATAATTATTATTTATTATCCAATTTTTAACAAATCATGTATTCGAATTAACCCCACTAATTTGCTTTTTTCAGTTACTGGTAAAACAGAAATCTGATTTTCCCTATCTTCCATTAATTCCAATGCGTCTATTGCCATTTTATTGCCATTTATATCTTCAGGATTTTTTGTCATTATATCCAAAGCTTTAAATTCAAAAAAGTCTTTTTTATTTTTAAGGGCTCTTCTTATATCTCCTTCTGTTATGATCCCCTGTAAATTCATCTTATCATCGACTATACAAACTGCTCCAACCCTTTTTTGAGTTAATTCCAATAAAATTTTATCTATATCGCTATTTTTAGAAGCAATTGGAAGTCTATCTCCTATAATCATGATATCTTCAACTTTAGTAAGTAATTTTCTACCTAAACTTCCCCCTGGATGATAAAGTGCAAAATTTTCAGGTTTAAATTTTTTCAACTTTATTAATATTGCAGATAATACATCTCCCATTACCAAGGTAGCAGTAGTAGATGAAGTTGGGGCTAGATTTATTGGACAGGCTTCTTTTTCAACCCCTATATCTAAAACAACATCTGCCTTTTTTGCTAATTCTGAGCTTTTATTTCCAGTCATGGCAATGATTTTTGCACCTATTTTTTTAATAGCTGGGATAATTTCTAAAACTTCTGTACTTCCTCCACTATTAGAAATAGCTAATACTAAATCTTTATCTGAAATCATCCCTAAATCCCCATGTAATCCTTCAGCAGAATTCATAAATATTGACTGAGTTCCAGTGGAAGCTAAAGTGGCAGATATCTTTTGGCCTATTATTCCAGATTTTCCAATCCCTGTTACAACTAATTTTCCTTTCATTTCCATAATTAAATTTATGGCTTCCTCTAGCTCTTTTCCAATTTTATTTTGTACTTTTTTTAATTCTTCTATCTCTATATTAAAAATTCTATTTGCTTCATCAATGATATTCATATTTTTTTCCTTTCAATATGTTCATTCTACTTTTAATTATTTTTCTTTATTTCTAATATCTCTTTTTTAGTAAGTCCAGTTACTTTTGAAATCATATCCATATCCATCCCAACTTTTAAAGAGTTTAAAACTACTTTATATTTTAACTCTTCTAGTCTAACATCAGATATCTTGAAATTATTCTAATTTTAAATCATCTATTTTAATTGCTTTTTTTAAAATTTCTTCTAAAT
>JBNJFI010000021.1:0-3995 GCA_051746725.1 Fusobacteriota bacterium | reverse complement strand
TTTATATTTTAACTCTTCTAGTCTAACATCAGATATCTTGAAATTATTCTAATTTTAAATCATCTATTTTAATTGCTTTTTTTAAAATTTCTTCTAAATCATCTAATTTCAACATATTTGGTCCATCTGATAATGCCTGATCTGGATTTGGATGAACCTCAGCAAATATAGCGTCTACTCCAATGGCTAAAGCTGCTCTCATCAATGGAAATACATATTCTCTATTTCCACCTGTAGTTTCTCCTTTTCCTCCAGGCTTTTGTACTGAATGAGTAGCATCAAATACTATTGGATAGCCATATTCTCTCATCTCAATTAAACTTCTCATGTCAACTACTAAATTATTATATCCAAACATAGCCCCACGTTCACAGAGCATAATATTTTCATTTTCACTCTCTTCTAATTTTTTTACTACATTCCCCATGTCCCATGGTGCTAAAAACTGCCCTTTTTTGACATTCAAAGGCTTTCCAGTTTTAGCTGCTGCTACTAATAGATCCGTTTGTCTAGACAAAAAAGCTGGTATTTGTATTATATCCACTACTTTTGCCATTTTTTCTGCTTGCCAAGGTTCATGAATATCAGTTATTACAGGAACATTATATTTATCTTTTACTTTTTTGAGTATCTCTAACCCTTTTTCTAATCCAGGTCCTCTAAATGATTTTATTGAACTTCTATTTGCTTTATCAAAAGAAGACTTAAATACAAAGTCTATATTTAATCTATCAGTTATTTCTTTTATTTTTCCAGCTACTTCCATTACCAATTCTTCTGATTCAATTGCACATGGTCCTGCAATTAAAGTAAACCTTTTTTGCCCACCAATACTAACTTTATCATCTATTTTTATGTTTTTTACCTTCTTCATTATTCCCCCTTATATTTTGCTAATCCATCTAAAAAACTTCTAACATATCTGTCACCACAATTTTGATAATTTCTATGTCCTTTTCTTCTAAATATTGCACTTAATTCTGAACTAGATAAGTCAGCTCCACCTAATTCCATTACTTCTAACATATCTTCGCTTCTTAGTTTTAGAGCAATTCTAAGTTTTTTCATAATCATGTTATTAGTCAATTTCTCTTTTTTCACCTTAGTTTTAGGCTTGTTTTTTTGTCTTCCTCTTTTTTCTATGATGAATCCATCCAAAAAAGCAGTTAATATATCACTTGTACACTCTGAATAACCAGGAGCATCCTCTTTTTTTAATAAATTTACCACTTCTCTTAATTTTATCTTATGATCACCTTTTTTGAATATCTCTAACATCTTTTTATCTGAAAGGTCCAAGGCATATCTCAATCTTCTCAATACATCGTTGTAATCCATAACTTCATCAATTATTTCGTTATTATCTTTATTATTTTTATTTTCTGTTTCCATTTTTCCTCCATTCATTTTTTTATAACCATCCAAAATATCTTATCACTTCAGGAAAACGTATAGCCCAATATTTTTCATTGTGTTTAGCTCCCTCTTCTATTTTAAATTTAACCTCATCAAATTTTTCTTTTAGTTTTTTATAAACTCTTTCATTTGTGTCTTTATATATTTCAGGAAAATCTAGGTTAGTCTCTTCACTTGTTTCTTGGGTTCCAACATCTAAATATATTTTCATATCTTCTTTTTTATCAACTTGATCAATGAAATTTAACATTTCATCTTCAGCAAACCAGAAAGCATTTGAAAGACCGCCAATTTTAGAAAAAATATCTTGATATTTTAATCCAATATATAATGAAATTAAACCTCCCATTGAGCTTCCAGCTATAGCTGTATTAGATCTATCACTTAAAGTTCTATATTCTTGATCAATTTTAGGTTTTAAAGTCTTGGCTATAAAAGTGGCATACTTATCTCCTTCACCACCTAGTGATAAGTTTTGACCTCTCCAATTTGTATGTTTTCCTATATCACTATTTTTCCAAGGGGAATATTCATTAAGTCTTCCAAAACCATATTCCATGGTATCATTATTGTCTACACCAACTACAATTATTCCTTGAAATTTATCATTTCTTTCAAGATCATTTAAAGTTTTATCTATCTCCCAGTCGTCACCAAAAGCTGCCGTTTCTGTATCAAATAAGTTTTGACCATCATGCATATATAAAACTGGATATCTCTTATTACTCTTTTTATAATCCAAGGGCAAATAAACTCTTAGTTTTCGTTTTCTTCCCAATTGAGGTATCATTATTTCTTCGGTTATTATTCTTTTATTCATCTATCTCTCCTTTCATATTTAAAATATAATCAGGTTTATCTGTAAACAATCCATCAACTCCATATTTTATAGCTTTTTTGAAATGCCTTTTTTTATTTATTGTATAACATCGAACTTTAATATTTTCTTCATGAAATGCTTTTACTTGCTTTTTATTTAACTTTGAAATTTTTGTGTGTATAGCCTTTGCATTTATTCTTTTTATATTATAAATTATATCTTTTTTTATCTTTTTTGATAAATAAGCTATTTCTATATTTTTATTTAATTCGTATATTCTCTCTAAAGATTCATAATTAAAAGATGATAATATTATTTTATTATCCAAGTTAAAATTATTTATTAACTCTAATACCATGCTTTCCATTCCTATATATCTTATCTTATCATTTTTTAATTCAATATTTATTTTTATATCTTTATTTTTTAATAATTCTAAAACTTGGCTTAAGAGCGGAATTTTTTCATCTTTATATTTATTACTAAACCAAGAACCTGCGCTTAACTTATTTAACTCTTTATAGCTTTTTTGTTCCACTAATCCTCTTCCATTAGTGGTTCTTTTCAATTTTTCATCATGAATTATTACTAATTTTTTATCCTTAGTCATTTGGACATCAAATTCTATCCCATCTATTTCTAAACCTAAAGCCATTCTTAAAGCAGATAAAGTGTTTTCTGGAGCCTGTGAACTAAATCCTCTATGGGCATATATTTCCATATTACCTCCAATTTTATAATTCGAAAAATTTTTTTATCTTTCTAATTATGCTTCGCTCTATTTTTATATAATTTTTACACCCGGGCTAACACCATTTGCCTTTACAGAAAAAATTATATTCTTCATAACCTACTTAACCTGAAATACAAGGGTAAAGGGCCTTCGACCGCGTTACTATATACTAATTCTGTTAATAAGTCTGCGGAAAAATTGATATTTTATCTTTTTAGTTTTGTGACTACCTAAATTCTTTTCAACTTATAATAGATTATACCTATATATTCCCATAAAACTTTTTTGATCTGTAACATATTACTTGCCGATGGATATAAGCTTGAAATATCATATTTTCCACTATAATGATAGTCTGTTGGATTTGCTATTACATCAATCCCAAGCTTTTTTGCAGTATACATTCCCCTTTTCATATGGGTAGCAGAAGTCACTAAAACAGTTTTATCTCTGTCATACTCAGCTAATCGTTCCTTTATATTAACTAAGTTTTCATATGTAGTTTTACTCTTTTTTTCTATAATTATATCCTCTTTTTTGACCCCTAAGTCCATCATATAATTTTTATAAACTTGGGCTTCAGATATATTATCACCATAAACTATTCCCCCTGTCAAAAATATCAATAAATCATCTTTTTTGTTATATAACCTAACTACCTCAGTGAGTCTTGCCAAAGCAGTATTAGATGGCACACCTCGAAATTTACTTAAGCTCAATGGCGAGCTGCTATTTATACCTCCGCCTAACATAATTATACTGTCTGCCTCTTTAAACTCCTCTGCACTAATAGGTTTATAGTTGTTCTCTAAAGATTTTACAAAAACATCCTTTACTGGTTCTATTGAAAATAAGTACAAAAAAGATATGTTTAATATTAAGAGTACTGTTATGACCTTCCTCTTTTTTGTCTTTATATATAATATCAATGTTAAAATCAGACCAATTATAAATATCCCTGGAGGCATTATAAAGTTTAATATGGTTTTATATAATATAAAGAACATCTTATCTCCTTTTTAATTT
>JBNJFI010000020.1:0-27915 GCA_051746725.1 Fusobacteriota bacterium | reverse complement strand
TTTTTATATCGATCTTGCCATCAACGTTTTCCAATCTTATTGCATCTTCTTTCTCTTGGATTTCAGGTTTTTTATCTAATATTTCAAAAATTCTTTCTAGAGCAGTTAGATTAGTTGTTAATTTATTATATGTTTTAGTTAAAACTCTTAATGGATCAGATAATAATCCTACCCCTAATAAAAAGGCCATGAAATCTCCTGTGGTCATACTACCTGTTTTTATAACCTCATATCCTCCAAATAATAAAATTATAATAATAGATATCACATTAGATAGATCAATTAATGGAGTTACTCTAGCCGAAACTTTTATATTTTTTATTCTAGCTTCATAATTTTTTTTATTTAATTTTTTGAAATTTTCAATAGCTATATCTTCCTTAGCAAACGCCTTTATAACTGCTATCCCTAAAATAGTTTCTTGTAAATAAGTAGTCAACTTTCCTATCTTCCTTTGAATTTCTCCCCCTGTTTTATATAATTTTTTAGCAAAACTTCTTGCAACTTTTGCCAAAAGTGGTATAAATATTAAAGTAATTAAGGATAATTTCCAATTTATCAGAAATATTTTTCCCAATAAAAATAATATTGTAAATATTTTTACTACTGATCCCGAAAGAGATATTAGAGAATCTCTAAACTTTTGAGAATCATTAGAAAATCTTGAAATTATATCTCCTATTTTTAGTTTAGAAAAATATCTTAAAGACAATCTTTGTAAATTTTCATATAACTCCTGTCTTATTTCATAAACAATTCCGCTGGATATTTTTTCAGAAGTATACGACTGATAATAAAAAACTACACCTTTTACTAAATATAATAGAAATAGTCCTCCACATATAAGTAATAATCTTTCGTAATCTTTTCCATTTAATGTATCATCAATTAGGTTTTGAATTACATATACAGGAGCTGCTACTGCAGCTGCCGAAAGCACACCTAAAGTTAAATTTACTATTATCAATGGTATATATGACTTCAAATATCCTGCTGCTCGTTTTATGTTAGTATTAATATATTCCATTATTCCTCCATTTCAAAATTTTCAACCTTTTCTATTATATCTGCTTCATTTAAACCTTCAGCTTCTATTACTAAACTTCTCCCTGTTGTTTTAGGTCCATATCTAAAATATCTATTACTATAAAATATAGCAACAATATCTTTATTTAATGCTGAAGCTATATGTAAAGGTCCCGTATCCGGGGTAATAAATAGTTTACTTTTTTGAATATACTTAGCCAGGTCATCTATTGATTCAGGAAGTATTTTTTTTATATTTTTATAATTTTTTACTTTTTTGACTTTATTTACTTCATCTGGACCATATAATATCCATACTTTTTTATCACTTTTTTCAATAAATTTATTTATAAAATTTAAATCTAAACTCTTCTTTCCACGTCCGCCAATATGAATTGAAATAACATTCTCTTGCTTTACATCTTTTTCAGAATCAAAGTAGTATTCCATAGATGGAATATCTGAATCATCTTTATTAAATGTATCTACAAAAGGTTTTAAAAGTTGTTGTGTTTCATGTATTTCATTTATATTATCATATTTTCCAGTAGTTTTATCTAAATATAAATGACTCATTTTATTTTCATAGCCTATCTTATATTTTGCCTTTATTGCTAAGGTTAAGATTGCATTATTAAAAGAAAATCCTCCTTTGCAATCTATTATCAAATCATACTTTTGTTTATTCATTTTATTTATAAACTTAAAAAATTTCCATGGTTTTTTCAAAAAAGTTCTCTTGTTATATGGATGTACTGATCTAATTTTGGGATTATTTTCCATTATTTTAGAAAATTTACTTCCTGTAATAATATCTAATTCACAACTTAGCTCCCTTTTAACCATTGTTATTAAAGGCGTTATAAATAAAAGATTCCCTATTCTATCATCTTGTCTAATAAGCAAGACCTTTTTTATCTTTTCTTTATCTATTTTTACTTTTTTATCTTTTTGGTTTTCCTTAAAAAAAGTACTTAAGAATTTAAATAATTTCTCCTTTGCCTTTATAATCATCACCTACTTATTCTTTAAAAGTTTATAATTTCTAAATCCACCTATATGATCTCCATTTAAAAAAGTCTGTTCTATAAATGTAAGTACTCTATATTTTAACATCTCATGTTTATGTTTTTTTCTATATGGATTTGGTTTCCCTGTATACTGCAATTTATCCTTCCAATCAAATTTATCTATCCAACTCTTCATCACCTTAGGATGAGTATCTTCAAAAACAGCCAATTTGTTCAAAGGTCCATAGTCAAATTCCTTAGGCGCTTTTTTGTACATCTCTTCTACTTTTTTGCTCCCCTTATGCACTGTATCTAAAGCTTGCTTTTTTGATTGCATATATCTTGGAGGTCTAACCCATCCATAATGATAAACATATGCATCTAGCTCTATAACATTTAGTTTATATGTTCCCTCTTGCTGCCTGTAATTTAATCCCTCGAAATCTGGAATTCGTCTAAAGGATTGTGCAGACTCCCAAGAATGGATCTCAAGATCATTTCTAATAATCCTAATTTCCTTTGGGTACCATTTATGAGAGATATGATAATGATCATAATCCCCCCAAAAATGTTTATATTTAAATAAAAAACCTTCAACTTCCTTATCATCAACATATTCTTTGCATTTTTCTACTATTTCATCATGATATTTTTCATGTATGACTTCGTCTGCTTGCAAATAAAACAACCAATCTCCAGAGCAAGCTTTTTTGGCAATATCAGTCTGATGAGCATTTTCCATTCCCCTTGGATATTTTTCTAAATCCCAAACTGTGTCTATTATTTTTATTTTATCTGAACCTATCGATTCTATCAAATCTCTTGTTTTATCATCTTCATCACAATCTCCAACTGCCACTACAAATTCATCTACAATTGGTAATATTGACATAATGGCTTGTTTTATTGGATAATATAACTTAGTTGCATTTTTTATCATACTAAAACCACTTATTTTCATCTTATTTCCTCCAAAATCTTACTTTCTTTTTGATTTTCTTAAATATATCCCACATGCTATCATAGATATATGCTACTTTATAATATCCAGTCCCCTTTATAAAACTAAGCTTTTCATCTAAATTGCCTATACTTCTCTCTAGCCTAATGTATTCAAAAGCTTCCGAAAATCTCCCTAAATAATTCCTTTTCAAAGTACAATCTATAATAAATATCTCTCCATTTGTATCCTTAATAAAATTTCTAAACTGGGGATCTCCGTGCAATCGATTTAATTTATGAATTTTTCTCAATACATCTACCACCTTTTCCATATCCTCTTTTTGGGAAACCCTTCCATCTTTATACTCATAAATAAACCACGAATCTAAAACCATACCTAAATATTTTTCTTCATGATAAGCTATAGGTTCTGGGGATAAAATATCATTTTTTCTTAGTCTTTTCATACTTAAATACTCTTTTTTTACTTCACTACTTCTAAAAAGACTTAAAAATCTTATCCATTTTCTATTATTTTTACCTCTCGGTTTTTTAAATATATAATATTTATCCTTTACTTTAACTTTTTTTATAAAACTTCTTTTGCTATCTCTTATAATTTCACCTTGTTTATTCTTAATTTTTTTTATTAAGTTTATTTTAGCTTCTTTCATGTTTATCCTTTTTGATCTTTTTTATTAATTAATATTTTCTTATACATCTCTTTTAATTTTTCAATTAAAAGATGATCTTGTCCTTTCTTCTTCCAAGTTCCCTTGTTTACCGTATTATTCAAGGTAAAACCCTCTGAATGCAATTTATTATTAGACGATCTCAATATCTTTTTATATAATTTTAGATATTCATCAGCCATAACTATATTACTATATTTTTCTTCAACTCTTTTCCTGCAAGCTTTTCTATCAATTTTATCTATGTTTTTTATAGCATTTAAATAATCTTTTTTGTTTTTACAAACAAAGCCAACTTCTCTACTTACCAATTCAGGCATAGCACCTCTATCTGAAACTATCACTGGAGTACCACAGGCCAAAGATTCTATAACAACTAATCCCATTGGTTCTTCCCAAGCTGTAGGAAATATGAGTCCTTTGGAATTTTTTAAAAAATCATCTTTTATTTTTCCACCAATAAATCCTAAATATTCTATGTTTTTATTAAAAGAAACTCTTCTTCCACCTGCTATTTTCAGTTTTATATTTGATTTTTTAGCAACTTCAATTGCTAAATTCACATTTTTATGTTTATATGAAATTTTACCTATAAAACTAAAATAACCTTTAGGATTTTCATTAAAGTTATAGTCATCTAACTCTAATCCATTATATGCATAATATTTTCCTCCGTGATTTTCTGCATGTTTTTCACTAATAAACGATGTGTTTTCAGGTAAAAACTCTTTCTCTTTAGCGTTTCCATGCATTGAATGTAAATATGGAAAATTTGGTTCATAATTAATTTTCACATGATAATTTACTATATCAAAATCCTCTGGAATAAATTTTTCGAATTCTTTTTCTTTTATATCTTCTGGAACTTCTATTATTTTAACCCTTTCATTTACATAACTTCCTTTTTTTCCTAATACTGTAACTTCATGCCCCTTTTCACTTAAAGCTTTTGCTAACCAGTAAACATCTCTTTGCGTACCTCCGTATTTTACAGGAGGAACTTTTATTGATAACGGTGCAACTAAAACTATTTTCATTTTTTATTTTCCCTCCTGTTAATATAAGTTATTAGGAAAAACACTGTAAGTATTGCATACCCTGGATATAGGTGGTACCATACATTTTCTGTTAATCCTGAGATATAAAATGATATTACTCCAGAACCTAAAGAAACTAAATATATTTTTTCCTTATCCTTAGATTTTTTTAAATTAAGTATAATATCCTTTGGTATTATATAAAATAAAAAATATAAATATACTATAATCAATAATCCATTTTGAGATAAAAAATGTAAATACATATTATGGGTATTTCCTCCATAGATATTCATTTTTTCCATTTCTTTTTTCTCTTTATACATATTATACCATTTATCGTTATTCCCCTCTCCACTACCAAAAATAGGATTATTTTTATATGTCCAGATTGCTGCTCCCCATAAATTTAATCTAGCATTATTTGAAGAATTTTCTCGTGTTGCTGTTATACTCTTCACTCTATTTTGAAAGTTCTCTGGCATAAGAAAAAAAGTCGACATCAAAATAATTCCAAATGCTAATAGAAATTTATATTTCTTTAGAGCTATAAAAAATATCACGGTTCCTCCTATAAAACCTAACCACGCTCCCCTAGTCTGTGTTAATATCAAAGCTCCTAACCCTAACATTTCTAATATAATAAATAATATTTTTCTTCTTATATTTTTTTCACTAAAAATCAGTCCTAAATGAATAACTAAAGCCAGTGCTAAAGGATGAGCGTAAGTCATGCACCCTCCAAAGCTTTCCAATCTTCCTTCATCTAACCTATACCAATTTATGATTCCATATGTAATAGATATAATAAATGATATTTCTATTGAAATCAAAAATTTCTTTAATTTTTTATTATTAGTGACTGTGTTTATTAGTAATAATACTGTGATTAATCTATATTGATTTTCAAATTTAAATAAAAAACTAGTAATACCATTATCTGAAAAAATATTCCAAAAAGCGCCACCTATATATATGAATAAAAGGTAATTACTTATTTTATCTGATAAGACTAAATTCTTGCGATCAAATATTAATTTTATCAAAAAAGATATTAAGATTAAACCCATTCCTATATTCATTCCAGCTCTTGAAGTAAATAGAGATAATCCAAATATAATTATTCCTATTACATCTATATATTCCATTATCACAGATATTTTTTTGTCTATTAGTTTGTTTTCCTGTTGCTCTTTCACGTTTTCTCCCTTAAACCCTATTGTATTAAGCTATTCACCCTAAACTTACCATTAATTATTTAAAAAATCTTCCAATTTATCTATTGCTATATTTATATCAAATTTTTCTTCCACCCTTTTTTGACCTTCTATCCCCATCGTTTCCATTATTTTTTTATTTTTATACATAATCTGTATCTTATCACACATCTCTTTTATATCAAAATCTGAAATCAAATACCCGTTTTTTTTGTTATCAACTATTTCAGATATATTACTAACATTAAATGCAAGCACAGGTTTTTGATTAGCCATTGCTTCAATCATAACATAACCAAAGCCTTCCCATAGTGAAGTTAGAACAAATATATCAATAGATTTCATAAAACTTTTTATATTTTTAACAAAACCTAAAAA
Source organism: Fusobacteriota bacterium (assembly GCA_051746725.1). Lineage (GTDB taxonomy): Bacteria > Fusobacteriota > Fusobacteriia > Fusobacteriales > JBNJFI01 > JBNJFI01. Next base: position 21,613 of record JBNJFI010000020.1, on the reverse strand, counting down.
CACAACCTTATCTTCAACATGTTTTTTCTTAGCATATTCTTTCAATTCTTTTTCTAATTCTCCAGTTCCTGCAATTACTATCTTAAATTTTACTTCTGTTTTTTTTAGTTTTTCAGCTATATCTATTAAATATTTCTGCCCTTTTTGTTTGCTCAATCTCCCAGCATTTCCTATTATAATTTCATCCTTATCTCTTTTATAAATATAGTCCCACTCTTTTTTGTCCATTTTATCTAAATCTATACCATTATATATAATTTTAATTTTGTCTTTATCTAACCAATTTTTTGTGTTTTTTAAAATAGTATCCTTTGTAGTTTTTGAATTAGCTAATATATCAGTAACACAATCTTTTAATAAAAGTCTATTAGATAAACTGTTTTTTATTGGTATAGCACTGCCTCTTCTATAAATAATTCTTTCGATACCTGCTATCTTAGCTGCAACACCTGCTATTTTTAAGTCAGAAGGTAAGTTTAATATTATGATATTTATATCTTCTTTTTTCAAGATATTTATTATTTTCTTTATTTTAAATATATTCAAAAAAGATATATTTCCTATTTTTATAGGATATATATTTATATTTTTATCTTGTAACTTATTAAAAAGTTTACTTTTAGGATTTGCAAAAAAGGATATATTATAGCCTCTTTGGGATAATTTTATAGCAGTATCATAATGCCATTTTTCTCCCCCTCCCCAAACTTTACAACTATTAAAAAAGCATATGTTTTTATTCATCATTTAAATCCTTTAATTTAGCATATTTTACAAAATTATAATAAGCACTATAAATACTCATAATAAATCCAATTTCTCCATCTCTAAATCCTTTTTTAAAAAAATATTTTTTTATAAATTTATATATTGGATTTAATATTAATTTAAAAAAAGAAACTTTTCTTCCTTTTTTGTGCATCTCTTGAGCTGATAATGTTGTATATTTATTGAATTTATCAAAGTATTCTTCATGGGATATATATGTATGATGATTGATAATTTTTTTTATTTTTTCAGCTTTTTTATCTGTTCGAAATGTCTCATGAACTTTTTTGCTATCATATTTCCCTACACCTTTTTTTACTAATCTAATTGCATAATCTTTATGATTTGTTTTTTTGTTAAAACACCATGCCTGTCTTAATATTTCATACACTTTACCTCTAGGATTATTAACTTCTCTCTGTATCTCTTCTGCCAATTCTGGAGTAACTTCCTCATCAGCATCTATCATTAAAATCCAATCTTCAGTACATTTTTCCAAAGCACTATTTTTCTGAGGTCCAAATCCCTTCCAATCTTCGATAAAAACTTTAGCCCCATACTTTTTTGCAATCTCAACAGTCCTATCTGTACTATGGGAGTCCACTATTATTATTTCATCAACCCATTTATAAACTGATTCTAAAGTTCTATCTAACTTTTTCTCTTCATTATTTGTTATCATCGATACTGATATTCCCAATTTATTCTCCTTTTTATAAAAAGCATATCTTAGCTTTGTCGTATATATATTTTTCAAAACTTTTCCCTATCATATTTTCTAATATTTTAAATGCATCTTCAAAGGTTGATGGATTACGATAAGATCTATTTGAAGTTAGAGCATCTAAGATATCAGCTAACTCAATTATTTGAGCTTCTTCTGGTATTCTATCTTTTTTGAAACCCATGGGATATCCTGTTCCGTCTAATTTCTCATGATGCAGAGCTCCAAATGATAATCCTCTTAAACTAGGTAAATGCCATAATATATAAAATGAATATTTTGCATGACTTTTAACTATTTCAAATTCTTCATCTGTTAATTTTTCATCCTTATCTAAAATATTAATATCAATTGCTAGTTTCCCTATATCATGTAAATATGAAGCATATCTTATCTTACTAAGTCTCTTTTTATCATATTCCATTTCTTTGGCTATTCTATAACTATAAGAAGCAACTCTACGTGTATGACCTGCTGTATATTTGTGTTTAGTATCTATCATAGATGCAATCATAGTAAGGAATTGTTCCTCTTCTACTCCATTAAGTTCTTCTTTAAAAACATTATATTTTTTCAACTTTCCTTTTATATAATTTTCCAAAGCATCTTCACTACTTAGTATTTTTTTCACTGACTTTTCTTCTAATATTTTTTCTAGTAATTTTAGATTTTCTGGGTTATATCTTTTGCAGTTAATACAAAATTCCTTTTTGGCATTAATATAATCTTCAACCATACCAATTATCTGAGCCTCTTTTTTTATTTTCCTTTTTCCCGAAGGGTAACCACTTCCATCAAGTCTTTCTCCTGTTTCTAAAATTATATCGGCTATCTGATATTGAAAAGGAATTATTTCTGGCATTTCTCTAACTATTTCAGCAGATCTATAAGTTGATATTTGCTTATCTAATTCTTCCTTTACCCCAATATTTCCAATACCCTTTAATAGAGAAGATATAAAAATTTTAAATAATAATCCTTCATCTACTCTTTTTCCAACTTCCATAGATAAAAATATTCTCTTCTTTATTTTATTATATTTTTCTTCATCAGAGTATTTTACTGAATATATTACTGCGTTTAAAATATCTAAGGTTAATAATTCCATGATCCACCTCTTCTACTAAAAATAAATTAAACTAATAGATTTATCTTTAATTTATTTTAATTATTTAATTCATTATACCATATTTTTTTTTAGTTTTAAAGGCCAAAAAAAAATAAAACCTGAACTCTATAGTCCAGGTTTAAAATATTTTAATCGCATAATCTTAAAGGGGGCATAAGAAATTACGCGGCCTTTGTTATGTTTATATTCAATTGTATCTAAAAGTATGGTGCCGACGAGAGGATTTGAACCTCCGACACTGCGGGTATGAACCGCATGCTCTAGCCAACTGAGCTACATCGGCTCATTTGGTAGCGGGGACAAGATTTGAACTTGTGACCTTCGGGTTATGAGCCCGACGAGCTACCAGACTGCTCCACCCCGCGACATTTGTGCTTTTGAGAAATGGTGCCTCGGGCCAGAATTGAACTGGCACGGTGAAAATTCACCACAGGATTTTAAGTCCTGTGCGTCTACCGGTTCCGCCACCGAGGCATCTCTCTCAACTACGGGACTAATTATACTATAATATTTCGCTTTTGTCAAACATTTTTTCATGTTTTTTTATATCTTTAAAAATTCAATTAGAAAACCACACATTAACCCTTTTTAACATTGGTATAATTGAATATTTGATCGAGAAAAATATATTATTTATTAAAAAATTCTACTATTTTATCTATTATTATATCTTCATCTTCTTCTGTTATTAATTGTAAGTTAAACATCAAAGCTCCATTATTCATCCAACATAAAATACTTGGATCATTACATCTCAAATTTTTTTCAAGTTTTTCTCCTGGGATATTTTTAGGTTTTATATGAACTAATTCTGTAGGAAAAGTATATTCATTAGAAAGATTATCACTTATTTTTAAATAATCTCCTTTTATAAAATTTATTTCTATATTTTCTTCTACTTCTCTTTCTAATATTCTAGCAAACCTTTTATTTCTATCTTTTAACTCTTCTTCTGATACGTTTAATTTATTATTTATGTATATGTCATTATATTTTTTTTCTAAGTATGCCTTTAAGATCAAATATAATAAAACTTTACTCTCTTTAGTTACCGAAAATATTTTCGATAGCTTATTCTCTTTTATTTTTTTTATTTTTTGGGGATCTCCTATTAATAAACCAACATCTGGAGTTCCTGAAAGTTTAGATAAATTAAGTGCATATAAGTTGTAATCATTTTCTAATATTTCTTTTAACTTTAATCCACTCTCTTCTATTTGTAATGAATCAGTTTCTAAATAAACTTTATTTGATATAAACATTGTTTCTGCTAATTGGTTAATCTTTTTTGAATCTTCATCGCTTAATTGTCCGATATCTTTTAGATCATTTTCAAAAATATCAGAATTTATAATTAATTCTTCTTTGTTTTGGACTTTTGCTTTATAGTCATCTATGGAAACTCTATTAATATATCCTACATAATTTATATCCACATTACATCTTTCAATTATATCTTGTATTCCTATTCCTTCAGAAAGATAAAAGTTGTCTTTTATATTCATATAGATTGCTTTATCTTTATATAAAGATTCCACAGCAAGATATACAGCACTACTCATATTATTAACTAATATATACTCTTTTCCGTTTAATATCTGATTGAATAATCTTTTTAATTCTTGATCTAATTCTATTTTGTCGCTTTTTTCTTCATCCAATTCTAGATTATTATACTCTCCAAAAACTTTTTTGAAATCATCTAATATATTATCTGTGTATAATCTTTCGCCTATATATTGAGAGTACACAGTACCTAAGCAATTTATAACTTTTTTGATTGGCCGACCTTTTTCTATAACTAAGTCCTTTTTAAGTTTTTTTATATAATAATCAAAAGAAAAATCTAATTTAGCCAATTCATCTTCTTGTTTTGCTTTTACAATTTTTTTATGTCTATTATCCAATAGTTTTTGTAAATATTCTTCTACTAGTTCTCTTGAATACTTATCTGTTAGATCTTGAACCTGATTATTTTCTAATAAATCTTCTAATTCTGGCATTTTTGATATATAGGCCTGAACAATATTAAAATCCATCTTTATCATCCTCTACTTTTTTGAAGAGTCATCTTTATCTAATTCATATTTTCTTATTTTTTCATACAGAGTTGTTCTTCCAATTCCTAAAAGTTTAGCTGCCTCTTGTTTATTCCATCTAGTTTTTTGAAGCGCCATACCTATAACAACTTTTTCTGCTTCTGAAAGATCATATATCTCTTTTTCAAGTATATCTTTTAAAGGCCCTAAACCCTTGACTACTCTATTTTCAATTGTTTTTGATTTCATCTTCAATTCAAGGGGTAAGTTCTCAACATCAATTATCTTATCTTTTGAAGTTATCGCTAATCTCTCAACTATATTTTTTAGTTCTCTTATATTTCCAGGAAAAGAATAGTCCACTAAGTATTTCATAGCTTCTCCAGATATCATTAAAACACCTTTATGCAGTTTTGAGGCTACTTTATTTAAAAAGTAATTAGACAGTAATGGTATATCTTTTTTTCTTTCTTTTAAAGAAGGAACTGTAATTGAAAAAGTAGTTAATCTATGATATAACTCTTTTTTCACTCTTCCTTTTTTTACTTCTTCTTCTAAATTTTTATCTGTTGCAATTATAAACCTGACATCTAATTTTCGTGTTTTACCACTATCTTTTCTCTTGAATTTACCATATTCGATAACTTTTAAAAGTTTCTTTTGTAATTTTGTATCCAACATGTCTATAGCTTCAATAAAAACGGTTCCATTATTACTTAGCTCTAAAATTCCTTTTTGCGGCATATTAGGACCAATAAGTTCACCTTTTTCATATCCAAATAATTCTTTTTCCATTAACTCACGGGATACATTACTACAATTCATCTTATTAAAACTCTCTTCACTTCTAAGGCTCTCTTCATGGATCTTTCGAGCCACCAATTCTTTGCCTGTCCCTGTTTGACCTATTATAAGTACAGTTGAATCCATCTTAGAGGCTTTATCTATCTCTTTTCTCATTTCTATTACTTTATTACTTTGACCTATTATGGTTGTTTCTTTATGACTTTCTAATTTTCTCTCTAGATCTCTTTTTTCTCTAATTAATTTAACTGTTTTTATTCCATATTCTACAGCTTTTTTGAGTTCATTTGAATTTAAAGGTTTCCTTATATTATCATCTATGTTTGCTATTTCTTCTTTGTCATTTGTCAATGCAATTGTGTATACATCCTTTAATAGTCCTCCAATTTTACGACTTGCTTCTTTTAAAGTGAAATTTTTCAAAGTATTATCTAATAATATAACTTCAAAATCTGTCTCCCTCATAATATCGATTCCATCTAGCAACTTATCAAAAACCAGTATTTCATAATCTTTTTTGAGATCAGTTCTAACCTTTTTAACCACCTGTTTATTGGTACTAACTAATAATATCGCTCCTTTTGTCATCTCTCCTCCTTTTTTATTACGGTAAGTATATCTCCTTAAATTTGTTTATGGCATATATGTCAGTCATTCCCGATATATAATCTGCCACTTTCCGCTCTTTTGTCTCGTCGTTTAAGTTTATTCCTAGTTCATTAAAGTTTTCCATATAATAGTTAAATAATAATTCTATTATTTTTTTACCTTTTTTTAATTTAGGCCTTATTTCACTTTTAGTGTAAAAGTTTTCAAACAAAAAAGATCTCAAAGAGTTCATTGCTTCGCCCACTTTTTTGCTCTGCTTTATTATTCCCTTACCCTTACTCGTTTCAACAATATCTAATACTAAAGTTTCAATTCGCTGAGTATGAGACTCTCCTAATACGTCTATGTCATGATTTGGTAATTCTTGTCTGTTTAAAACCCCAGATCTTATACCATCATCTATATCATGATTTATATAGGCAATTCGGTCTGCAATTTTTACAATTTGTCCTTCTAAAGTCACAGGCATAATATTACCTGTGTGGTTTAAAATCCCATCTTTCACTTCATATGATAAATCTAGTCCCTTACCATCTTTAGCCAGTTTATCAACTATTCTTAAACTTTGCTTATTATGTTCAAAGCTAAAAGTTGTTAATTCATTTAATTTTGACTCACCAGAGTGTCCAAAGGGGGTATGTCCTAAGTCATGACCTAGAGCTATAGCTTCTGTTAAATCTTCATTTAACCTCAAAGATCTAGCAATAGTTCTGGCTATTTGAGAAACTTCCAATGTATGAGTTAGTCTAGTTCTATAGTGATCTCCTATATAAGCTGAGATAAAAACTTGAGTTTTATGTTTTAGTCTCCTAAATGACTTAGAATGAATTATTCGATCTCTATCTTGTTGATATATAGTCCTCATATCACAGAGAGATTTTTCTCTCTTGCGGCCTTTACTCTTAGAGCTAAGTGCTGCAAATTCAGAAAAAGTCTCTCTTTCAATCTTTTCTGTTTCTTCTCTTATAACCATGTCTCCCCCTTTTTTGATATTCAAGATATTAAAAAAGATTTTATCATCCAGCTTTCAACTTTTCTTTATTACTCCCAATAATCCAAAACTTCTCGAATATCCTCAAGTTCAAAACCTTTTCTCAAAAGATAACTTACCTGTTTTTTTATATCCTTTTTTGAAATTTTTTTTAAATAAGTCTTTATATAATCTTTTTCATCTATTTTTAGTTTTTTATAAGCGGTTTGTATATCCTTTTCTGAAATTCCCTTTTTGTCCAAGTCATAATAAACCTTTTTTGAACCCTGTTTTTTTTCCATAATATAATCCATGGCATATTTTATATCATTTATATATCCATTATTTTCTAATTTTAATATTACTTTTTTTATTATATTTGGATAATTATACTTTTTTTCTAATTTTTTTTCTAATTTTTTTTTTGTATAATCATGACTTTTTATAAGTCTATAAGCTTTTTGTAAAATAACCTCATATATTATATCGAGCTCTTGCTGTTTTGATATTTCTTGATCTGTATCTAATTTATATTTATACTTTATAAATTCATCCAAAGTTATTTTGGTTCCATTTTCTAATATTATCTTATTCTGTTTTACCTTCAACTATTTCATCCCCAACATCTTCTTTTTCTTCTGGGCTTAATTTTTCATATAAAGCCTTTTCTATTTCTTCTAAAAGATCTTGCTCTTCTATAAGTCTTGCTTTTACATTTTCTCTACCTTGTCCTAACCTCTCTTCTCCAAAACTATACCAAGAACCACTTTTTTCAATTACATCATGATCTACTGCTAGGTCTAAAACTTCTCCCTCTCTAGAAATCCCTGTTCCATACATTATTTCAAAATGTGCTTCTTTAAATGGAGGAGCAACTTTATTTTTTTTAATTCTAACTCTGGTTTTATTTCCTATTTTTTCTCCACCTTGTTTTATTGTTCCTATTCTTCTTATATCTACTCTTATTGATGAATAAAATTTTAAAGCTCTTCCTCCAGATGTTGTTTCATTTGGTCCAAAACTAAATCCACCTATTTTTTCTCTAATTTGATTTATAAATAACATTAATGTGTTTGATTTAGATAAGCTACCTGTTATTTTCCTCATAGCTTGTGACATAAGTCTTGCTTGAAGACCTACATGTGAATCTCCCATTTCTCCTTCTATTTCAGCTTTTGGAACTAAAGCTGCCACTGAATCAATTACAATCATGTCAACAGCACCACTTCTAACTAACATATCCGCTATTTCCAAAGCCTGCTCTCCTGTATCTGGTTGAGATATTAATAAATCTTCTGTATTTACTCCTAAGTTCTTAGCATATTTAGGATCTAGTGCATGTTCAGCATCTATAAATGCAACAACTCCATCCTTTTTCTGGGCTTCTGCTATTGCATGTAAAGCTAAAGTAGTTTTCCCTGAAGACTCAGGACCATATATTTCAATTATTCTTCCTCGAGGATAACCCTTTACCCCTAATGCTAAATCTAAATTAATACTTCCAGATGGAATAGAATCTAAATCAACACTTGGTCTCTCTCCTAATTTCATTATAGATCCTTTTCCATGATCTTTTCTAATCTGCTTTAATGCTAATTCTAAAGCTCGTTCTTTACTCTTATCTTTTGCCATTCTAAGTCCTCCTATTTATTCTATTATTTTATATACTATTATACAACATTTCTGCACTAAAAACAAGCATTTTTTCTCAAACCGTTTTTTTTTCGTATAGTTTGAAAATGCTTTTAAATTAATATTATCAATAATAAAAGGACTGGCAAATGCCAATCCTTTTATTATTGCTTTATATATATTCTTCTACATTTATGACAATTACATGAAAAGGTACATCATATTCTAAATCTTCTTTATACTTACGTAGTCTTTCTATTAACTTTTTTGCCTTTTCCTCTTCTTCTATTATTAAAATAGCAGAATCACTTCCAGGCCAAATATGTGTGCCTAGATGTTTTTGATCCTTTCCCCACTCACCTTTTAAATCGGGAAATTCAACGCATTCCTTTATGTCTAAGCATCTTATTAATTTTTTTATCTCATCTTCTATACTTGAATCAAAGATAATTCTTATTGATTTATACATATTTACCTCCCTTTTTTTAAAAAACTTAGTTTATTATCTCTCTTTTTTCTCCGTGTACTTTCTTTGACCACCACACATGAAAATCATCTAATAGTGAATATAAAACTGGTATTACAAGTAGTGTTAGTAATGTAGAAAAAGTCAATCCAGCTATTACAGCTATCGCCAACGGCTGAAAGAAATCTCCTCCAGAACCTCTACCTGTAGCTAAAGGAATCATCCCAAATATTGTTGTCATTGTTGTCATTACTATTGGTCTAAGTCTTGTTTCTCCAGCTATCTTAATTGCTTCATGTCTCTCTTTACCACGGGCTATTAATAAGTTTATATAATCTATTAATACTATGGCATTATTTACAACTATTCCAGCTAACATTATGGCCCCGATCATTACTGTCATACTTAAATTAAATCCAGTAATTAAAAGCCCTATTATAACACCGGTTATCGCCAAAGGAACGGAAACCATTATAATTATTGGAAGTAAAAAAGACTCAAATTGAGATGCTAAAATCATATATACTAGGAATACGGCTATCAAAAAAGCTATTCCAAGATTTGTTATCATCTCTTGCATATCAGCTTGTGTTCCACCAAATTCATATGAATAACCTTGTGGAAAATCTAATTTTTCTAGTTCTTCTCGTAATTCTCTGGTAATCGTTCCCAAGTCTTTTCCAGAAGAATTTGCATTTAATATTATTGTCTGACTTCCATTTTGTCTTATTACCTGTGAAGGACCTTCACTGATCTCCAAATCAGCAACCTCTTGTAATCTTACTGTTTCTCCACTTGGAGAGGTTAATAATAAATTTTTTATTTTTCCTATGGAATCTCTGTAGTCCTCTTCTAGTTCAACTCTTACATCAATTTCAGATCCATCAGCTTGTAACCTCAATGGAACTACCCCTAACATATTTGAATTAACTATAGAAGATATGTGAGCTACACTTAATCCATAATATTTAGCTTTTTCTCTATCTACTATAACTTTTATTTCAGGGTTTCCTCCTTCGTAAGAACTTTCTACATCTACAATTCCATCTACATTTTGCATACTTTCTTGAACTAATTTATCGTATTTTTTAAGCATATCATAGCTATCTCCTAAGAGTTTTATTTCTATATCTCCACCAGGAGGACCTCCTTGCATTGACTGAGCTGCTATACTAACATCTGCATCTGGAACTTTCCCTACCTTCTCTCTTAGATTTTTTATTAACTCTTCTATTCCTATTTTTCTATCCTCTTTTTCAGGAATTTCTACATCTATTCTAATTGAATCTTTTTGAACTCTTGTTATATATTTTTCTGTTTGATTATTTTCTGAGATAATTTCTTCCATTCTCTTAGATATTTTATTGGCTTTTTCTATATCTAATCCACTTGGTAAACTTGCTTGTATTGTATATCCAGCTATATCTGTTTTGGGAAAAAATTCTACTCCTATGAACATCACAGCTAAAACAATACTAATTATAAAAGATGAAACTGCCAAAGCTACTGTTCGCCATCTTCTATTTAATACCCAAGTTATTGATTTATGATATATCCTTTTTACTTTTTTAAATATTTTTCCTTCTTTTCCTACTGTATTATTTTTATTTAAAGTTCTAGATGATACCATTGGTACAAAAGTTAAAGCAACGAGCATTGATGCTAATAAAGAAAATGCCACTGTATAAGAAAAATCACTAAATATCTGTCCAGACATTCCTTTTGTAAATGCTATTGGTAAAAATACCGCTATAGTAGTGGCTGTTGATGCTAATATTGGCAAACTCATTTCAGCTGCCCCATCTCTAGCAGCTTCCATAACTGGTTTTCTTTCTTCTGTCATGTGTCTATATATATTTTCTAAAACTATAACAGAGTTATCAACTAACATTCCAACTCCTAAAGCTAATCCACCCAAGGATAACATATTCATAGTTATCCCTTTATATTTTATTAATACAAACGTAAATATTATTGAAGTTGGGATAGCTGTTGCTACTATAAGAGTTGCTCTTATATTTTTTAAGAATACGAATAGAACTATTGAAGCAAAAATCAATCCCCAAAAAGCATTTCCTTTTACCATATCCATAGAGTCTCTTATATAATCCGCGCTATCATCTCCAATTGTGAGCTCCATCCCTTGAGAAATTTCTCCTCTTAAATTTTTCAAGTCTTCTTTTACTTGATCAGAAATAGCAACGGTGTTTCCCCCTGATTCTTTTATCAGAGTAAGTGAAATCGACTCATTTCCATTCATTCTATTATAACTATCTCTTTCTGTATTCCCTACTAAAATTTCAACTACATCATCCAAAAAAGTAACTTGACCATCTTCTTTATATATGATTAAATCTTTAATCTGTTGAACGCTTTCAATTTTTCCATATACTCTTAATAAAAACTCTTTATCTCCCTGTTTTAATTTCCCAGCTGGAAGGTTAACATCTGCTTTTTTGATTAAATCTATTACTTCATTTATATCCAAATTATATGCAGATAATTTATTAGGGTCTACCTTTATCAGAACTTCTCTTTCAACTCCACCATATATATCAACAGAGGCTACTCCAGAAATTCTCTTTAATTTTGGCTCTAATTTTTCTTCTGCTATTTTTCTAAGTTCCATTAAATCTTCACCGGCTAAATTCAAACTCAAAACCTCATCTTTTCCCATCACATCCATTTTAGATACCAATGGGTCATCAATTCCACTGGGTAAAGATCTTCTAATATTTGTAATTTTATCCTTTATATCTATAACTTTTTGATCCAAATCAACTCCCCAATCAAACCAAACAACAACAAATGTTGCTCCTTCATTCGAGTAAGATTGAATATCTTCTATCTCATCTACTCCTTCTATTGCTCCTTCGATTGGATCAGCTACTAAATCATCCATGTCTGCTGGTGCAACTCCTTCGTAAGATACTTGTACAGTAACTACAGGAAAATCCATTTCTGGCATAGATTCTACTGGAATCCCTACCATGGATATAAGCCCCATTGCAAACATTGTAACCACTAACATAATAGTAGTTACAGGTTTAGATATCGCAAATCTTGATAACCAACCCATCTATTTCACCTCACTCACTTTATCATTATTTTCTAAAACAAACTGTCCTTCAACAACAACCTTGTCCCCTGAACTTAATTTTTCACTTTTTACTTCTACTAAATTATCATTTTCTATTCCTTGAGATACCTCTACTTTTTTGACTCTATTATCTTCTCCTACAATAAATATATAACTTTCAACTCCTTGAACAACGATAGCTTTCTTATCTACAACTAATACTTCATTTTTTCCAGAGTCTATTGTGGCATTACCATACATCCCTTTTTTGATTTTATGACCTCTATTTTTAATTTTTATCTTTGCTCCAAACTTTTTTGTTCTAGGATCAGCAGCTGGATTTATTTCATAAACTGTTCCATCATAAATAGTATCTATAGCTTCTACGTAAACTGTAGTTTTATTAAACTTTTGAATACCTTCAACATCTTTTTCAGGAATTCCTATTTCCATAATCATATCATCGTTATTAATTACAGAAAATAATACTGAGTCAGGTTTAACTCCATTTTTTTCTTCCAAATCCAAGTTTATTATTACGCCTGATATTTCCGCTTCAACAGTCAAATCATCATAATTATCTTTTGCTAATTCATAATTTGATTTTGCCTGCAGATATCCTGATTCTGCAGCTTGAATATCATATTTCCAAGCTTTTTCATCTACCATCTTTTTTGTTAAATTATAATTTGCCTGCGCATTTTCTACTTGAGCTTCGAGTGTTGATAAATCCTCAACATCTGCCCCCATTCTCATTAATTCTAAAGAGTTCTCTGCTGTTTTATAATTAGAAAGAGCTGCTTTATAAGCACTTTCTATATTTTGGAATTCCATTTCAGAGATCAATTCTTTTTCATATAATCTTTTATTTTTTTCATAGTTACTTTTGGCAACTTCGTAATTATTTTTTGCACTTTCTAATCTATACTCAGCTTGCTCTAACTCTTCTTCTTTAGAGCCTTTTCTAGCTTTTTGCAAATTCATCTCAGCAGAAGTCTTTGCCATCTTAGCTTGTGATAATCTATTTTCTAATTCATCTTTTGCAAACTTTTTTGCTCTTTCATACGCCGATTCTGCATTAAGAAAATTTGCTTTTGCCTGCATATATGAACTTTCAACTTGTTTATTTTCAAGGGTAACTATTAGATCTCCCTCTTTTACCCATCTTCCATTTACAATATGGACTTTTTCTACTTCTCCACCTAAGCTTGCTGCATGTACTACCTCTTTAAATGAATCTATTGTACCGCCTATCTTAATTGTTTTACTAATTTCTTCTCTTTTTAAGGTACCAGTTCTTACTGCTTTTACCTCTTCTTTTTCTTTTGTCTCTTCTGGTTTCTCTCCACAACCTATAAAAGTAACTAAAATCAATAACGTTATTAATATTTTTTTCATACTTCCTCCTTTTTATTTTCTACCCACCATAATTTTATAATCTTCTTGAGCTAATTTGTAGTCTAATTTTGTCTTTATTATCTCTATTTCTGTTTTTCTCAATCTGTTTTCTGCTTCTAAAAAGTCAGTAGCAGTAGATATGTTTTCATCAAGTTTTTCTTTTTCTATCAAATAATTTTCCTTTGCACTATCATATGCTTTTTCCTTAGAATTTAATAATTTTTCTAATCTTTCTAATTCGTAATATTTACTTCTTATTCCTAGTTTTATATTTTCTTCATTATTTTTCTTTTCATTTTTAAATTTTTCTGTTTTATTTTTCGTTTCCGATAATTTATCTAAATTTTTTCCCCAATCCCAAAGATTTATATTAAAAGATATTCCTGCTTGCCAAGTCCAATCATTGATTTTAATACTATCTTCTAATGTAAACATTTCAGTTTCAGGATTTTTATATTCAAATTGTAAATTTATCTTTGGTAATAGATTTGCCCTTGTAATCTTTTCTTGCTCTTTTTTGATCTTCATATTTATATCTAATAACTTCAAATTTAAATTATTATCCATGGCATACTTAACATCACCATTTAATTCTGAATCATACTTCATATCTTCCAATTCTAAGTCAACTAACTCTATAGGTTCAGAGTCTTTTATTCCTAAACTATTTTTTAAGGAAGACTTCGCTATCTTTATATTGTTTTCCAAAGCCATTATATTACTTTCTAACTCAATCTTTCTATACTCTATGTCTAAAACAGGAGTTTTGGTAACCATTCCAAGATCATAAAATTCTTCTAACTTTATGTGATTTCTATCAATTTCTTCTAAAGAGCTTTTTAATACACCTACTTCTTTTTTTAATTTCAAAATCCCTATATATGACTCCATAACAGACAGTTTTATCTCATCTTTTTTGTTTTCTAAGTTATAATCACTCATATCTTCGGATATTTTCGCAATCTTTATTGCCGTCCACATTGTTCCACCATTATAAACAGGTTGACTTACTTTTATAGAATGATTGTACATGCTGTCAGAATCTTCTATCTCTATCATTCCTGATCCTGATGGATTTTCTTTTTGCATTTTGTCCTTTAATTTAGCAAAAGATCCCGAGTAATCAACCTTTGGTAATACCGTTTTATAAGCTTGTTTTTTTTGAAGTTCAACATTTTCTGCATCTAATTCAGAGTTTTTAACTTCAAAATTGTTTTCATAGGCCTTTCCTATAGCTTCATCTAATGTTATCGTTTCAGAATATGTAGCTATAATAATTACTAAACTTAAAATTATAGTTAATTTTTTTCTCATATCTCCTCCTTTTTTGATTTTCATACCTTATCTGAATTACTAATTCCATTATAAAATATATTAAATATAAACTCTGCTTCCTTATCTATATCTATTTCTAAATTATTTAAAGCTTTTAAAAAATTTCCAAAAAAGTCTTCATCATAATCTCTACTTTCATTTAAGGTCCTTTCTTCTAGACCTTGTATACTCTTTCCTATTAAATAAAAAATATGATCTTTTATTGTTGCGTTATAAATATTAGCAATATCTACCAACCTATTTTTATATATTTTTTTTATTTTACTTTTTTCTAGAGCTTTTTCTAATAAATCTTTTATTATTTTAGTTTCTAATATACGCCTATTAATATTATACATTACTACTTTTTTGATTTTTAATTTCTCTCCACTCATCACTCTTAATATCAAAGCATAATGGCTTTTATTTTCCATATAAAACTTTAATTCATATCTTATGAGTGCTTTTATTTTTTCAGGTATTTCCATTGTTTTTTCTAAAATGATTTCTCGCCCTGAATCATATTTTATCATATTTTTTTCAAATATTTTTAATAAGATGTCTTCTTTATTTTTAAAACAATTATAGAAGCTTCCTTTGGAAACATCAGTTTTATCAGTAATATCTTTTACCGTCGTCCCTATATAACCATTCTTTGCAAATAAAATTTCAGCGTTACTTATTAGTTCATCTTGTAATTTTCCTTTCACATAATCACCTCCTAAATTATTTTGACTATCTAGTCATAAATAGAGTATACCACGTTTTGACTACCTAGTCAAATATTTTTCAGAGATTTTATTTAAATATCTCTCCTGCCTCTTTATACCACAATACCAAGTCTAGATACTCCATACTGATACCTAATTTATCTGATTCTTTTTTCATTTTTTCTTCTATTTCTAAATATTTTTTTCCTGTTAAAGTTTTCGGCTCTTCATCTATTACTCCTAAGTAAACTAAATTTCTTAATATATGACGATCTAAAATTGCTATATCTTTATAAAATCCTACATTTCTTAAAAAATGACTAGATTCTTTATAACCAATCCCCTTAATGTTTTTTATAATCCATTTTCTCATCTCAATAGGATCTTCTAAATCTTCTAAGATATCTTTTAATATATATTCGCCATCTTTATAAAATTTTTCTCTGGCTTCTACTAAATACTGAGCTTTTCTATTTTTAAATCTTACGATATTTAAATACTCAGATATCTCCTCTGGTTGACCGTTAAAAAGCAAACCATTTTCTATAAGTTGTTTTATGGCCTTATCTGCACTTCTTGCTTTAGATTGAGGTGTTAAGATACAAAACGTTAACTCTATAAAGAGATCTTTTTTGCTCCCCTCTTCCCAAACTGCCTTAAATTCAGCTAATCTTTTATTTATATCATCTTCTATTTCATTATATATTTTTAAAATTTCTTCTTTAGTTTCCATTTTTTCTCCTTCTTTTTATGTTTTTATAGCTAATTGCAAAATTCTTATA
Source organism: Fusobacteriota bacterium (assembly GCA_051746725.1). GTDB lineage: Bacteria > Fusobacteriota > Fusobacteriia > Fusobacteriales > JBNJFI01 > JBNJFI01. Next base: position 5,189 of record JBNJFI010000020.1, on the reverse strand, counting down.
TCCTAATTTCATTTGCTTTATTAGTTCTATAAATTAGAGTATCCCTCCAATTTTAGATACTGGTTGCACCCGGGCAAACGCCGTTTGCCCTTACAGAAAAACTTATATCCTTATCCCTATGTAATCTGAACGTAAGGGCGAAGGGCCTTCGCCCGGGTAATACAAAATCAAATTAGATTAAAACTATTAATAACTTTGTGGATAAACTCATAGTTTCTTTCTGTAGTTTTGCAACTACCTATTTATGTTTTTATTTATTACTTTATGTTACTCCTCAAAGATTTCTAAATACTTACCATACCCTTCCTCTTCCATCTTTTCCTTTGGTATGAATTTTAAAGAAGCTGAATTTATACAATATCTAAGCCCGGTCATCTCCTGTGGTCCATCGTTAAATACATGACCTAAATGAGAATCCCCTTTTTTGCTCCTAACCTCTGTTCTATGCATTCCTAAGCTATTATCTTTTCTTTCTTCTACTTTTTCTTCTTTTAAAGGTTTTGAAAAACTAGGCCATCCACAGCCAGATTGAAACTTATCTTTAGAAGAAAAAAGAGGTTCTCCTGTTACAACATCTACATATATTCCCTCATCTTCCTTATCCCAATATTCATTTTTAAAAGCAGGTTCTGTTTGATCTTTCTGAGTTACCTCATATTGTATCGGAGTTAATTTATTTTTTAAATCATCTTTGTTACTCATCTTTGCCTCCCCAAGTTTCGTTTTGATAGTCTGCTCGCCCTGATCCTTTTTTATACATATTGAAATGAGTAGGATTTTTAAGATAATATTTTTGATGATTATCTTCAGCTGGATAAAAAATCTCTGCTGGAAGTATCTTAGTTGCTATCTCCTTTTTAAACTTCCCAGATTCGTCCAACTCTTTTTTCTTCTTCTTTGCGATCTTTTCTTGATTTTTATCTTTATAAAATATAACTGTCTCATACTGAGATCCTCTATCTGCGAATTGTCCCCCTTCATCTGTTGGATCTATCTGCTTCCAAAATATATCTATTAATCTTTCAAAAGTGACTTCATCTGGATCATATTCTACCATTATAGCTTCATAATGACCTGTAGTTCCAGTACAAACCTCTTCATAAGTTGGGTTTTTAGTTTCTCCACCTGTATAACCAACTGTTACATCTATTACACCATTTTCCACTCGAAAAGGATTCTCCATGCACCAAAAACATCCTCCAGCAAATATAGCTTTTTTATTTTTTTTCTTCATTATTATCTCCTTTAGTATTTTTTTAATCTTTTATAATTAATCTTACTATATTTTATCCTTTTTATCAAGAAATCTTAATTTAAAAAGACAAACTGAGCTATCTACTCAATTTGTCTTTTTTATTTATATATATTTTTCAAAAATTTCTTTTACTAATATTCTGTTGCAATCTCCTCATAATTAAACCTTTTTTCCCTTGGATATAACTCATTTTTATTATCAAAATATCCCAATGTCATTAGCATAGTAACTACTTTATCTTCTTCTATATTAAATAACTTCTTAAACTCATCTTCATCAAAACCTATCATGGCATGGCTATCCACTCCATAATATTTTGCTGCATACATTATAGACATTGCTAAAAGAGAACTATTTCTAACTGCAAACCCAACTTCTCTTTCTCTATTTGGAAATAATCCTTTCATCATATTAACATAGTTTTCAATATCTTCATCTGTAGCTCTCCCTAAGTCTTTTTTGACCTTCCATATTGGATTTTTCTTTGTATAACCCTTGGTATGCCCTATTATTCCTAATGTTACAGGTGCATCTAATACCTTAGGTTGATTACATGATTTATCATATAGTTCTTTTTTCTTATCTTCTGACTCTATTACTATTAACTCCCATGGTTGCATATTAAAACAAGAAGGAGCTAATGTTGCTAGATTTATTATCTTTTTTAAAAGACCTTTTTCTATTTTTTTCTCTGTATCAAATGAGTTTACTGATCTTCTAGCTTCAAAAATCTCCTTTAAGTCTTTCACTTTAAGCCTCCTTTATTTAAATTCATTCATTATCTCTTTCACCTTTTTCTTTGAGTATTCTTTTTCAATTAATGGTTTATCTTCCAATTGAGGAAATTTATCCAAAAATATATCTTTTTCCTCTTTATATATTATTCCTATTGGAATGTCATCCCCCCATTCCTCAGATTTTTTTATTGCCCCTTGAAAATCTGTTGGATCATAATTAGTATCTAATTCATATACACGATCTTTATACCATTTGTATGTATTTATTTTATTAAATGATACACATGGCTGTAATATATCTATTATTGCATATCCTCTGTGCTCCATTGCTGCTTTAATCATCTTTTTTAAATGCTCTTTATTTCCTACAAAAGACCTAGCTACAAAACTTGCTCGCATTGCCACAGCAAATTTTATAGGGTTAAAAGGTTCTGAAGTTATACCATTTACTTGAACTCCTGTTTTGATTTCATAACCAGAAGTAGGAGAGGCTTGCCCTTTTGTTAGACCATAAATTTGATTATCGTGAACAAAGTGGGCTATATTTGGATTCCTTCTTATATTATGTAATATATGATTTCCTCCCTCTCCATATGTATCTCCATCACCTGATTCTACTATTACTTTCATTTTATGATTTGCTACTCTCATCCCAATAGAAGGTGGAAGAGCTCTACCATGTAAACCATTGAATCCATTTATATTAATATAGTGCGGCATTTTTGCTGCTTGTCCTATTCCTGTAAACATAACAGTTTCACTGGGCTTTATATCCATCTCTGCTAAAGATTCTACTAATGCTTTTCTAAGTGGAAAATTTCCGCATCCTGGACACCAAGCTGTTTCCTGCTCTCCTTGATATATATCTTTATTTATCATTTCGAGATCACCTCTTTTTTTATTTTATTATAAATATTAACTCCATTTAATGGTCTTCCATCATAATTTAGTATCATATGATCTGCTTTTATTCCTGTTTCTCCTCTCATTAATTTAGCAAATTGCCCTGTACCATTATTTTCAACAACTATAACTTCTGGCCCTTTTTTGTGTAACTCCATAAGTTTTTCTGTGGGAAAAGGATATACATCACTAAATGATAATAATCCAAACTTTTCTTTAGAATCATTAAGTAAGTTTTTAGCTTCTCTTAAAGGTCCATAAGTTGATCCAAAGCAAACTAAAAGATAATCAATATCATCTTCTCCAATATATTCTGGCTCTAATATTTCCTCATCTTTTAATTTTTCTATCTTTCTAGATCTCTTATCCACCATTTTAACTCTAGTCTCAGCATCCTCTATAATATGCCCCTCTTCATCGTGTTCATCACTATCCACCATAACAGTTATATCCTCAGATAAACCTGGATATGCCAGAGGAGATATTCCGCTTTCAGTTATCTCATATCTTTTATATTCTTTACCCTCTTCCAGATCCTCCTTTTTCAAAAAAGAGTTCTCTATTTTAAGTGAATCTATATCAAAATCTTTAAAATCCTTTGTAGAATCAGCTAAAAACTTATCAGATAATATTATTACTGGCATTTGGTATTTTTCAGCTATATTAAATGCTCTAAATGTCTGATAAAAAGCATCTTCACCATCTCTAGGAGATATCACCATAATTGGAAAATCCCCATGTCCAGAGTTAACAACAAACGAAAGATCTCCTTGGGCTGTCCTAGTTGGTAAACCTGTTGCGGGACCTGGTCTTTGTACTTCAGCAATTACTATTGGAGTTTCAGTTATTCCAGCTAAACTTACACCTTCATTCATAAGTGCATATCCACCTCCAGAGGTTCCAGTCATAGCTCTAATTCCTCCATAGGAAGCCCCTAAAGCCATATTTATTGCTGCTATTTCGTCTTCTGCTTGCTCTACAACTATTCCCAAATCATTTTGTTTTCCTGCTAGATATGTTAATACTCCTGTTGCAGGTGTCATGGGATAAGCCGAATAGAACTTAACCCCTGCAGATACTGCCCCAAAACCTATTGCATCATTTCCATTTATTATTAATCTTTCATCTGGAGTAGATTTAACTTTTAAATTATACTTTTTATCTACAGCTTCATATCCTTTTTTCATAGCTTCATAATTTGCATTCTGTACTTCTTCACCTTTTTTTTCAAAGTAACTTTTTAACTCTTTTTCTAAAACATCTGTCTCAACACCAAGTATTTTAAATAAAGCTCCTAAAAAAACACTATTTACTGTTTTGGGATTCCCTGCCTCTTTAGCCATCTTTTTTGCAGATAAAGATATCGATCTATCATTTTTAAGATCTCCATCAAATAATATAACCCCATCTTCAGCTAATTTTTGACTGTGTTTTTCTATTGTTTCTTCATTTAGAGCTAATAAAATGTCTTCTTTAACCATTGGGCCAAATAACTCTTCTTCATCTGAAATTCTTATGTTCATAAAATTATGCCCTCCACGTATACGAGACATATAATCCTTAGAAGTATAGATATGTAAACCCATTTTAAAAAATGACTTTGTTAATATGTTCGTTATAGTCTTTAATCCTTGTCCTGCTTGTCCTCCAATTACAATATTAAGATCCATTTTACCCCTCCTGTTATTTTATTGTTATATTTTTTTTCTTGCTTCCATAAATATTACAATCTGCCTTTACTTCTAATTTATCCCCTTTTTTGATATCAGGCAATATATATTTTACCATTTGATAATCCGAATTAATCTGAGTTTTAGAATTTTGAATTATCTTTTTCTCTCCATTAATAAATACTTCCAATTGATTTACGTAATGTTTGGTAACATTTGGAACTCCGTGAGATATTTTCACCTCTAACTCTTTAGTTTTAGTATCTACCTTTAACTCTATTTCCTTTGGTGCATGGGCAAATATCCCAGCCGATAAAAGAACTAATCCAACTAATAATAATTTTTTCATTTTTACCTCCTAAATTAAATTACAAATATAAGTATACCACTATGCCAGCATGTAAAAGCGCCAATATTAGAGTAATTATTCCTGTTATTTTATGAACCTTCACTCTCCACCTAGGTTTAATTATTGGAAACATTCCTAAAACTATAGTTATTATCAAAAAAGTTAACGTTGCAATTCCCAATGGAATTATAAATCTTCCCATTTTAAACCTCCTTATTTTTTAGCTAATTTAGGTAATTGTTAAACTCTTATGCCCTAATTTTATTTGCTTTATG
>JBNJFI010000019.1:3198-28377 GCA_051746725.1 Fusobacteriota bacterium | reverse complement strand
TAAACCTTTAAATGAACCTATTGCATGGGGCGGACCAATAGTAATGAATACTCAGGAGGAGTTAGATAAAGCATTTAAAGAGATAGATAGTGGAGAATTCGTAAAATAATTAAATTTCAATATAGTATTATCAAAAAAGAGGGGGATCTCCCCTCTTTAAAATTTTAGTTAATTAATTTATATTCATTTAACTTATTATAAAGTGAAGTTCGAGAAAGTCCAACCTTTTTTGCCAGCAAACTCTTATTATCTCCCGAATCTTCTAGCATAGCTTTTAGATATTCTTTCTCTTTTAATTTTAAAAATTCTTTTAAAGAGTTAGATTTTATATTAGGGTCAAATTTTTGAGAATATATATTTTTCTGAATAACTTTTTTGAAAAGTTTCTCTTCTAAAATTTCCTCATCTTCTCCCAAAACGATAAAATTTTGAATAACATTTTTAAGTTCTCTTATATTCCCGGGCCATCTGTAATTTAAAAGTTTCTTTTTTAAAGGATTGCTGATTTTTTTAGTAGGAAGATTAAACTTTTTACAGAACTCATCTAAAAATATATTGCTTAAAAATATGATATCTTCTTTTCGTTCTCTAAGAGGTGGAATATCTATTTTAAAAGTATTTAGTCTATAAAATAGATCTAGACGAAATTTCTCTTCTTTAACTTTTTTGTTAAGATCTATATTAGTTGCAGCAATTACATTTATATCAACCTTTTTTGTAGAAGAAGCTCCGATCTTTTCAATTCCTCCATCCTCTAAAGTTCTAAGAAATTTAGATTGTACATTTATATTTAAATCGCCTATTTCATCTAAAAAGACAGTTCCCTTATCTGCGATTTCTAATTTTCCTTTTTTTGAAGAAAAAGCACCAGTAAAAGAACCTTTTTTATATCCAAATAATTCTGATTCAATTAGATCTTCAGGTATGGCACTGCAGTTTATTTTGATAAAGGGTTTGTTTTTTCTTTCAGATGAAAGATAGATACACTCTGCAATAAGTTCCTTGCCGACTCCACTTTCCCCGAGGATTAGAATATTTCCTCCAAAACGGGAGTATTTTTTTATTTTTTTAACAACTTCTTTCATTTCAGGACTTGCATAGTGAAGATTAAAAAACTTATTTTCATCTTCTATGATACTCATATATTGCTTTTTCTCTCTTATGAAATCAATCTTCTCTTTGGCGTTTCTCATGGTTTTAAAAAAATCATCGTAGTTAAATGGTTTTGAAAAATAGTCATAGGCACCTTTTTTTATTGCTTTTGCTGCTATATTTTCAGTCCCGTTTCCGGTAATTAATATTAATATAGCCTCTGAATTAATCTGCTTTACTGTTTCTATAACTTCTAAGCCATTCATATTTTCCATAACTAGATCTGTAATTATTATATCATGTTTATTTTTTTTATATAGATCAATTCCATCTTTTCCATTGGAAGATTCTTCTATTAGATATTCCTTTTTTATAGAAAGAGCCTTTTTCAAACTATATCGAAGATGTTTATTATCATCAATAATTAGAACTTTATATTTTTCCATTATCTGTCCTTTCTTTTAATTACTTCATATTCATAGTTCATATCTTTAATTGTTAAATTTGAATTATTTTCTTTGTTTACAATAATTGAAAATGTTGTTCCCTTCTTAACAGAGGAATCAATGTCATATTTAAAATCGTGAATATTCAATATTTTTTGTACAACAGCCAGTCCGATTCCAGATCCCTTTACTTTTGTTGTATAAAAAGGTTCCATAGATTTTTTTATAGTTTCTGGTTCCATACCCTTTCCAGTGTCTGATATTTTTATCTCTATATGATCCTTTGAATCGATTATATCAATAATAATAGAGCCCTCTTCAGTTGCTTCAATGCTGTTTAAAATTATATTAATAAAAACTTGTTTAAGAAGATTTTTGTCTCCTTTGATATATATTTTTTTAGAATTACCTCGTAGATCGATATTATTTTCATGTTCATATGCCTTTCTCTTCAATAGTGTTAATATTTCAGAAAGAAGACTATTTATATCAAAAGTGATAAAGTTTATTTCCTCTTCTTTAGAAAAATCCATTAGTCTTTCTATAATTTTATTAATTCTTTTTATTTCTATGGAGATCACTTCAAAGTCCTGCTTTTCGAATTCTATCTGATTAAAGTTTTGGAGATAAGTATCTATTATTAAAGCTATTCCAGAGAGAGGGTTTTTTATTTCATGTGCTATACTGGATGCTAATCTCCCTGCAGTTGCTATCTTATCTAAGTTTGCAAGTCTCTTTTCATTTTTCTTTTTTTCTTTTAAAGCTCTTATCATCTTGTTAAAAGTTGATATGGCAGTAGCCATCTCATTTTTTGATTTATAATTTATTATGTTATTTAGATTTCCATTTTTTACGGATTTCAATCCACCTATGAGAAGGTTAATAGGTTTTAAAAGCTTTGAGCTAAATGAGTTTAGTATAAAAAGAGATAAAATTATTAAAAATAAATTTAGTATAAAAAGTTTTTGAGTAATGTTTTTTTCTTTTTCAACAATTTTATCTAGAGAATATATAATTTCAACTCCGAGATTATTTTCATTATCATATTGAAAATAATTAATAGTATTTTTCTTTTTTATAATTTGTTCTTTTTTCTTTGAAATACTGCTCTCTTTTAGCCTTTCTCCTTGATTGTCAAAAATAGTACTAGAAACAACCTTTAAATTTCTGTTAAATAGTTTTAAATCTAAATCAATTATATTTTTTATATAGTCTAAATAACTGTCAGAGAGTTCTTTATAGAAAAAGATAACTCCAAGATTTTCTCCATAGTTATTAATTGTAATTATATTTCTGACAAAGAGCATTGAGTTTTTTTCAATAACATTAGAGTAGATATAAGTTTGTTTTATAGCCTTAGAAACCAGAGGTTTTTTTTCTGAAGATGGAGAAGGAAAACTAGTAAAAACAATATCCCCTTTTTTGTTATAAAGTTCTATATATGTATCATGGAAGGTTTCGGTGTATTTGGCCATAATTAATTTTAATTCATAACTTTTTTTAGGATCATTTATGTACTCAATAAGTTTATTATCTCTTTCTATGATAATACTTTTTCTGGTTATATCCTTTTTTAAAAGGTCAATTTCTTTATCAATAATCTCCATTTTAGTAATTAACTGTTCATTTAATTGATCCTCTAAAAAACTGCTTATGAAATTAGAGTGAAAATAATATATTATCATTATATTAATTAAAATTATAGTAGAAAGAATTATCATTAATTGATTTTTGAATTTATTGAATATTTTAATCTTCATATTTTAAAAGTTCCTCTCTAATAACTTTTTTGATGTTTTCATTTTTTCTGAATATTCTATATAAAGATGTATTACATATATCCCAGAAATTTTTTATTTTTAATGAATTTGGCATATTGTCAAATCTTTTAATGTTTTTTGAAAACATCTTTACGATATCTTTTTTAGATTCTTTGATAACTCTCTTATTTGTTGGGATAATATAATTTTCTTTTGATAAAAATTTTTGTGATTTATAGGTAGAAAGATAGTTAAGTAGTCTTTCTGATTCGTTATAATTTTTAGTCTTTTTATATATCGCAAATGATTTAAATCCAACGAATTGACGGAATTTAGGATCATTTATCATCGTGTATTTCACATCAAAATCATATTTTTTTACCTTTGGAATATTCCAATTTCCACTAAGCATAATCGCAGCTTTTTGATCTTTAAACATAAAATCTGTAGTAAATATATCCGAATATATCATATTTTTTTTCATAAATTTAAAAGTTTTTATAAAGTTATTAATTTTATTTTCGGTAGGAGTAATCATATCTTCTAAGTTTCCACCACAATATGAAAACCAGGGATACAGATAATAGGATTCCGACGATGGAAAAATTAACCCCTCTATATTTTTATTATTTTTTATATCTTTAGATAGTTTAATTAGTTCTTCAATGCTTTCAGGATATTTTTTGACTAAGTTGTTATTATAATAAAAGAGTAGGGTTTCAGCAGCATAGGGATAAGCATAGAAATTCCCTTTGTATTTAACAGCCTGCTGTGATATATGGATATTATGGGATATATTATTTTCTGATATTTTTCGGATCAAATCTTTTTCTACCAGTCTCCCTATCCAATCATTTATTACAATAAATATATCAGGGACATCTATCCCTTTATCATCTTTTTCTTCAATTGTATTGAGATAGTCAAAAAAATCAGTTTCTTCTACTGTGATTTTAATATTGTTATCTTTACTGTATTTTGCAAAAATTGCCTTTAACCTATCAGATTCTCCAGATAAAGTAATAACATGCAGAGATTTTTTTTCAGTGTTTTGGGGAAGCAAAAAATATATTGAAATTGATATAAAAATCAAAGTTGTAAAGATATAAGATTTTTTCAATTTTCCTCCTTTTGTTTCTTAATAGTATTTTTAGATTTATAGAAAAACATAAACCTTGTAAAGGGGACACTACACTGTAAAGTATACCTTACAGTTATACGAAAGTCAAGTGATATATTCTATCGAAAAATTATTTAATAATCATCAAATAATAAATATTTAATCTTTATAATTAAAGGAGAGTAGAGGGGAAAAGTAGATTTTTGTAATTATTTCTTTCTTTTTTGCAAAAAAAGAAAGTTTGTTGCTATATATTTTATTGAAGAGGTTAATAATTCAATTAAATATTAATAAAAATAAAAAGGAGGAATTTTATGATTGTAATTTATGAATATCCATGATTTGGATTATTAGATATTATGGAATAATTAAAAATTTGTTAAAATTAAAATATCATCAAATAGGGAGGAATAAAAATGAGAAAATTTAGTATAATACTATTAATAATTATAAGTTCAATAGTGGGGTGTATTTCTGAAGATGGTGACAAAAAAGTTGATGAAATAAAGAATCCAGATCCCAAGAATAATCTGTATATAAAAGTTGGAGAAACAAGGGATCTTAGCTCATTAAATGACTTGAAAGATCCAATTTATAATAATTTAACCCCTGAATTAGTTTCTGTTAATCAAGATGGAATGATGGAAGGGTTAAAAAAAGGAATAGCAGAAGTTGAAGTATCTTCAGATGAATATTCGAAGAAAATATATTTTAATATTATTTCAAAATCTATCCAAGAACATTCAAATTTACATGTAAAATCTCCAAAATGGCAGGATCAAATAATATATTTTGTTGTAACAGATAGATTTTCTGATGGAGATAAGACTAATAATGATTTTGGACATGGATTATATACAAAAGAGGAAAAAACATATAATGGTGGAGATTTTCAAGGAATAATAAATAAGATGGATTATATAAAGAATTTAGGAGCAACAGCTCTTTGGATAACTCCTCCAGTAGCCAATCAATGGTATGATCCATTTTTAGATGAAACGGGTTATCATGGATATTGGGCTGAAAATTTATTAGAGGTTGATAAACATTATGGAACATTAGACGATTATAAAAACTTAGCAAATACATTACACGATAATAATATGTATTTAATCCAAGATATCGTACCAAATCATTTTGGAACATTTACTTATTATGAAGGAGGAGAGTTTAATCCGGATGATCCATCAGAAAATTTAATGGAAAATATTGGTTCTATTCCAGAAAAACCTACACAATATCCATTTAATTTTCATAGTTATAATGATTCATATGCAAGAGATCTAGGTGCTTTTCATTGGACAGGACCAATTACTGATCATACTGATTTGAGTCAGTTAACAACAAATCAGATGGGGGAAATCGATGATGTTAATACAGAAAATCCTTTTATTATAGATGTATTGAAACAATCGTATGGTTATTGGATAAAAGAAGTTGGAATAGATGGGTTTAGAATTGATACTGTTAAATATATAGATCATCCATTTTGGAATGATTTCTTACATGCAGAAGACGGGATACATAATATAGCACAAAAAAGTGGTAAGGAGGATTTTTTAGTTTTTGGTGAAGTATTTGGATCTTCAGATCCATATGATGATACTTTCGATAAATTTATGACAAGTTATTTAGGAACTCCTGATAAACCAGAATTATCTGCAGTGTTACAATTTGCACTTCATAATGAAATGAGATTTGTTTTTGGAGCTGGACAACCTACAAAACAATTAGAATATAGGTTAAATAAATTTATGGATTCTTCTTTATATCATGATCCATATATTACTCCGCAATTTGTAGATAATCATGATGTATCAAGATTTCTACAAAAATATTCTAAAGATGGATTAAAGCAATCCTTTATGTTCACAATGACAATACCAGGAATTCCTATAATTTACTATGGAACGGAACAGGAATTCACGGTACAAAGAGGAGCTATGTTTGAAGAAGGATATAAATCAGGTGGACAAGATCATTATAATCAAGAAAGTGAAATGTATAAATATATTAGTGAATTATCTGAGATAAGAAAAAATAATAAAGTTTTTACAAGGGGAACAATAGATGTTCTTAAATCTAATGAATCTGGAGCAGGGGCTTTTGTATATAAAAGAGAATATGAAGGAGAAAAAGCTTTTGTTATTTTTAATACATCTGGAAATAAAACTTTAATTAGCGATTTAGATACAGGATTAAAAAAAGGTCAAAAGCTTAAAGTGATTTCTAGTATAAAAGAAAAAGAAGATTTAATAGTTGGAAATAAAGGAAAATTAACAATGGAATTAGCAAAAAGATCTGGGATGATATTAATGCCTTCAGATGAAATATTAGAAGTTCCAGATGAGGATCAAATAGATATAATATTTAATACAAAATTAGAAGGAGAAGTATTTAATGATAATTTTACCATAGAAGGAGCATATATGGGAGAAGTAGAAGATCTAAAAGTTATTATTGATGGGAATCTTGATCAAATGATCGATGTTGAACTTAATACTAGTAGTAGAACATGGAAAACGGAAATTCAAACTACATTATTTCCAATAGGAGAAACAAATCATACTATAGCAATCTATGAGCCCGTAAAAAAAATAGTAACTGATAGTTATTCGATTATAACAAAGAATGAAGGAGGAATTGAAGTTGAATATATTGATCCCCAAGGAGATCATAAAGGACCAGAAGGGAAATATATAATTCCGACAGAAAGTTCTTATAATACTCAAATGGACATAAGAAAAGTAAATGCAACTGTATCTGGAGGGAATTTAACAATTAAACTGGAAATGGATAATATAACCAATGATTGGGACCCTTCTTTAGGATTCGATCATGTATTGTTCTTTATATTTATTGATTTAAATAATAACGAAGGTTCAAATGTATTACCTATGATAAATTATGGATCACCAGAGGGATTTAGTTGGGATTATTTAAATTTTGTTGAAGGATGGAATAATACAGTGTATTCTTCGATAGGATCAAGCTCAGATAATTATGGAACACCAGCATCACCATCACCTATTTTAAATGTTAATAAAGAAAATAAAACCATTGAATTATTTTATTCTAAAGAAACGTTTGGGAATCCTGAAGATTTATTAGGAACTAAAATATTTATTACTACTTGGGATTTTGATGGTGCCACAGATTCCTTGAGACCTTTAAGTCAAGAAGGGGGAGAACATGAAATTGGTGGAGGAAACCCAGATGAGGACCCATATATATATGACATGACAGATGTTATAGAGATAAACGAGTAAACCTCTAATAATTAAAGAATTTGAAAAGTTAATATAAACTTTAAGTATAATATGCTTTAAAAGAAATTTAAAAAAAAATAAAAATAAAAAACTAAGGCCTCTTTTAACAGAAAAAGGCCTTAGTTTTTTTATGAAAACTCAAAAAAGAAAATCCGAAATTATTAATTTTGAATGAATAATTTAGATATAAGGGGAGATTTTATAGATAAATTCAAATAAAAATGTTATAATTGATTTGAGTGCAAAAAATTTTATAATAAAAGTAGAGGTGATTAATATAAAATTAAAACAAAACTCAAAGATGAAAATAACCAATAAAATAAGTTTATCATCTAAGATGAAACAAAGTTTAAGAATATTAAAAATGAATACCTTGGATTTGAGGAAATATATATATCAACAGGCACAGGAAAATATATTATTAAAATTAGAAGAGGAAGATATCTATAATAAAAATGATTTTTCAGAAAATTTCAAACGAAATTCTAAAAAAACTTCAGTTTTTGATATTATTTCAAAATCAGCTGAAAATAAAATTAGCTTAAAAGAGAACTTTTTACAAAATTTGAGATTAAATTTGAAGGATGAAACCGAGATTTTGATTTCAGAATATATAGTTGGAAATCTAAATAGTAAGGGATATCTTAAGATCAATATTGAAAATCTTGAAGATATTATAAAAAGAGATACAGGAAAGAATATCAATAAAACTAAAATAGATGGAGTTAGAAAAAAAATCATGAAATTAAATCCTAAAGGAGTTGGAAGTTTAGATTTTCATGAATATATAACAGAAGAATTCAAGATTGAAAACGGGTCTTTTCAAAATAAGATATATGAGATTTTATCAAAAAATTTTGAAGAATTTATGAAAAAAGACTTTAATATGCTGAAAAAAAGATTCGATCTTAAAAATTCGGATCTAAAAAAAGTTTATAAAACAATTAAAGATATAAAACCATTTCCATTTCATGGTATATCTCAAAATAAAGCAATTCCTATCGTTCCAGAATTATCTATAAAAAAATCAGGAGATAATTATATAATAGATAAATCAGAAAAAATCCTTCCTAAGGTTAGTTTTGATAGAGATTATTATGAAAAATTAAGCAAAGATGAAGAAGCTCTAGAATATTTGAAGAAAAAAGCCATGGATTCTAAGGGGATTATATTTGGAATTCAACAAAGAGAGATTACAATATATAGAATAATAAAAACTATTATAAAATATCAAAGGGATTTTTTTGAAGAAGGAATAAAATATCTTATGCCTTTAAATATGTCTCAAGTAGGGCAGGATCTTAATTTAAATAAATCAACTATAAGTAGAGCTTCAAATGGTAAATATATTGAAACACCCCAAGGAATATATGAAATATCTTTTTTCTTTTCTAGAAAAGTAAAGACAGAAGATGGGAGTGGAATATCTAAAAAAGCAGTTGAGTATATGATTATAGAAATGATAAAGAATGAAAATCCTTTTCATCCTATGACAGATAGAGAAATATCAAATTCCTTAAATAATATAGGAATAAAAATATCCAAGAGAAGTATTGGAAATTATAGAGAAAAATTAAATATACTTCCAACTTATTTAAGAAAAGAGATAGAAATTAAATAGTAAAAGAGACTAATAAATAGGGAAATAAATCAAATGAAAGGCTATAGTTTTTTAATTAACTAATAAAAATATGGAGGAGTTAAAATGAAAAAAAGTATTTTATTAATTTTTGTTGTATTAATATTTACAGGTTGTTTTTTAGATATATTTATAGACGATGAGGAAATGGAGAATACTTATAAAACTAGAGAAACGGAGTATGTTCATTTAAAAAAGGATACACCTAGATTGAATGTAATGTGGGAAAAAGACAAATTTGAATCAGTAAGAGGCGGAGATACAGGAGTAATAAAATATCTTGATAGTGTAATAACTGCAGGAACTGATAAAATAATGTCATTTGATGATAAGGGTAATATTAAATGGAAAGTGAAATTTTCAGGCAATAATAGTTCTGGTTTTAAATTGGTTGGAGATAAGATATGGATTTTAGGAGATATAAATATTATAGAACTTAATGCTAAAACTGGAGAAATAATTAGTGTATCTGATATAGAAGAAGAGGGAGATTTTCCTGATAATATTATGATGGGAAGTCAACCTGGATATTCAAATGAGAATCTTTATTTTATAAAGAGAAGAATGCTCAATGGAAAAAGAGTATTGGAGCTGATTGAGTGGAATACAGAAAAAAAAGATATTTTGAGAAGACATAGAATAGAAATTGTTCCAGATGTATCTAACTATAGCCCTGTAGCAGTAAGTGAAGGTGTAGTATATTTTGGGATACCTTCAAAATATAGAGAAGACATAGAGATGCAGATTGTAGGGCTGGACATAGAAAGTTGGACAGAAAAATGGAGGACAACAATAGAAAAAGGTTACACAACAGATAGAGGTTATGGAGATGAGGACTATGAATATTATCCTTCATATCCTAATGTATCAGATGGAAAAATAATAATAAAGGACAATAGATTAATATTTCCAAGTAGTGGACTTGTCTGCTTGGACAAGAATACCGGAGAGATAAGATGGGAAGCTTTAAATAGATTTAAAGATAAAGATAATCCGGCAGATATAAAGTTTCCATCACCTTGTGGAGAAGTGATATATTATGAAGAAAAGCTATATTATTTGTCTTCATATCATGATATTAATCTTGATGACAAAATAGACTTAAAGACAGGAGAAGGAAATATTGTATGTGTAGATGCAAAAACAGGAGAAGCGGTTTGGATAAAGAGTATGGGATATAGCCTATCTGCAAGTCCAGCTGTATACAATGGAGTAATGTATGTTCCGTGGTATGGATTATATGCCTTTGATGCCAAGACTGGAGATCTTTTAGGAGGATTTGAAAGAAAAGGTGGAGAATACGGGTTTGATAATGCTGTGGTATTTGATGGTATAGGTTATACATTTGGATCCCACACAATAGCATTTGAACCAGCAGATGAGCTTTTAAAATAAAAAAAATAAAATTCTAGGAGGATTAATGAAGAAAATAATAATGGTGGCAATAGGGTTAAACTTATTTATAAATGTAATGGGAGCAGACCTAATTTTTTATGGATCTCTAAATACATTTGGAAAATGGGATATAGAAGTCAACTCAAATCCTATTAATGAAGAAGAAATTCCGGATTCTGATACTACGTCGGGATTTTCTTTGGGAGGAGAATTTTTAGAAGAGATAGCTCCAAATTTTGATCTAGGATTAGGTGGAAAGTATGAAACTGAAATCAAAAGAATAAATCCTGAAAATGAAGATGAAAAAAAGAAATCTGGACTAAGTACACTTCCTATTTATTTAATGGGAAGATATAATTTTGTAATGAAAAATGAAGAGTTTAAGCCATATCTAATCGGAAGAGGAGGATACAATCTTATATTTGTAAATGGAGAAAATAGAGAGAGGGCAGAAGAAGAATCAGAAGAAAATCACACTGGAGGCATATATTACGGTGTTGGTGTAGGAGTAGAATATAGAGATTTAATTTGTAGTTTAGTTTATGATGTTTCTTCGATTAACTTTGAATATTCCGAAGGTACCTATTATTTTGAATTAGAAGAAAAGTATAGCAAAGTGGGGTTTAATATAGGATATAAAATAGAGATGTAATAAAATTTATAAAATGGAATATAATTGAAATTAAGGCAACTGCTTTTCAAAAAAGTGGTTGCCTTTTTATATTAAATCATTTATAAATATTTTAATAAATTGAAGGGGAATTTTAATTGACAAATATATAACTAATAAAGTATAATTAGTTAAATGGCGGAAATTGATTGGATCTTAATTTTTAGGAAATTTTAACAGAAGACTAAAAAGGAGTAATTGTGAATCCAAAAAATTTAATTGAGGTATTAAAAAACCTTAAAGATGAAAGAAAGAAAGGAATAACTTTCATAGGAGGAGGAAAAGATGATTTTTTATCCTATCATGAACTGTATAAGGAAGCTCTTAAATTTATACATATATTAAGAACCAAAGGAATGGTTCCAAATGATGAACTGGTATTTCAAGTTGATGATAATAAATCATTTTTAATTGCATTTTGGGGATGTATACTTGGAGGGATTATACCTGTTCCTGTAAAAGTAGGTGCCAATGACGAGGAAAGGATTAAACTTATAAAAATATGGAATACTTTGAGAAATCCATATCTTTTGACTAAAAAATCTGTAATGGAGAAGATGGAAAAGTTTGGCAAGGAAAATGGCAAGGAAAAACTTATCTCTAGTATGAAAAAAAATACATTATTTCTATCTGAATGCAATGGAGATAAACAGGGAGAAATATTTGATTATTATGATATGAAGATAGGATTTATTCAGTTTTCATCAGGATCTACAGGAGATCCAAAGGGAGCAGTATTACTCCATAAAAATTTAATTACAAATATAAAGGGAATAGCCAAGGGAGTTGGAATTCGTCCTCATGATAAACAGCTTAGTTGGATGCCTTTAACCCATGATATGGGACTTATAATGCTCCATCTTACTGCAACACTTGCAGGAATACAGCAATATATAATAAAAACCAGTACATTTGTAAGAAGGCCGATACTTTGGCTAGAAAAAGCAAATGAATATAGAGCTACTCTTCTTTCATCACCTAACTTCGGATATAAATACTTCATGAAATATTTTAAATCCAAGAGAGCTAAAAATTGGGATCTATCATGTGTGAGACTTATATATAATGGAGCAGAACCTATATCTGCAAAATTGTGTCATAAATTTATTGATAAAATGAAAAAATATGGACTTAAAAAGAAAACTATGTTTCCAGCATATGGATTGGCAGAGGCCTGTGTCGTAGTATCTCTTACTGAGCCAAATAATGAACTAATTACCTATAATTTAAATAGAAATAAATTGGGGGTAGGTGATAAAATTCAGGAAGTTTCAGATAATGATCCTAGACTTATGTCCTTTGTAGATGTGGGAAAATCTATAGAAGGTACAGAGCTTCGAATAGTTGATGATGAGAATGAGGTTTTACCCGAGGATATCGTAGGTCATATTCAGATTCGCGGTGGTAATGTCATGTGGGGTTATTATCGAAACAAAGAAGCTACAAGTAGAGTTTTTAGCCATGATCAATGGCTTTACACAGGGGATTTGGGATTTGTCCGGAATGAATCACTTTGTATAACAGGTAGAGAAAAAGATGTAATATTTGTCAATGGTCAAAACTACTATGCCCATGATATAGAGAGAGTAGCCCAGGGAGTTCCTGAAATTGAGCTAGGGAATATAGCTGTATCTGGAGCCTATAACAAAGATAAAGAAGAGGAAGATATTATAGTTTTTATAAAATATAAAAGGAAGTTATCAGAGTTTATAGAATTAAAAACTAAACTTAGAAAACATATAAATCTACACACTGGCCTGAAAATAAAAGAGATAATACCTGCAAGGATAATGCCCAAAACAACAAGTGGAAAAGTGCAGAGGTTCAAACTTAAAAATGAGTATTTAGATGGAAAATATGATGATATTATAAAAGAGATGCATGAGATGGTAGATGCTAAGATAAGAGATAAAGATTATAAAGGTCCCCAAAATTATACTGAGAAAGTAATACTACATATCTGGCAGGATCTTTTACAAAAAGATAAGATCTATATGGATGATAACTTTTTTGAATTAGGGGGAGATTCTTTAAATATTTTATATATGGCATCTGAAATACATAAATATTTTGATGTAGATATTCCTATAGGTGATCTTTTTGAATTAAATACTATAAAAAAAATAGAAAAATACATAGAAGAATCTCATAAAAAAGAATTTCGAGAGATCCCTGTATACGAAGAAAGAGATTATTATCCAATGTCAGATGCACAAAAAAGGATGTTTATTTTAAATAAGTTTGATACATCTAAGGTAGCATATAATAACCCCTTTATTCTATTGGTAAAAGGAAAGATGAATAAAAGGAAATTATATAAAACATTACATACCATAGTAAATAGGCATGAAGCTCTTAGAACAGGATTTGAATTTTTAGACGGTAAATTTTACCAAAAAGTATATGATGATATTTACATTAATATAATGAGCAAAAAAGTTGACTTATTACCTGTAGAGATGATAGCGGAGGATTTTATAAAACCATTTGATCTAGAAAAACCGCCTCTCTTTCGGGTAGAAATTTTAGAGTATCATGATAACAGGAGTTTGCTACTTTTTGATATGCACCACATAATAACAGATGGTGCATCGATAAGACTATTTATTAAGGAATTAAATGAGTTATATCTAGGGAAAAAGCTTCCTAAGATGAGAATACAGTATAAAGATTTTACAATATGGCAGAGAAACTTTTTTGAAACTGAGGAGTATAAAAAACAGGAAAGTTATTGGTTGAGTCAATTCCAAGGGGAACTTCCAGTATTAAATATGCCAACTGACAAGCAGAGACCTCCGGAGCAGACTTTTGAGGGATATAGGATAAGGGAATATTTGGACGAAGAATTCACTAAGAATCTTAGGGATTTTTCCGAAAAAAATGGTGTAACTCTTTATATGCTCATGTTTGCAGCCTATAAAGTTTTACTAAATAAATATACAAGTCAAGATGATATTATAGTGGGAACTCCTACATCAGGACGCAGCCATTCTGATTTGCAGGATATGATGGGAGTGTTTGTAAATACACTTGCAATAAGGAGTAATCCAGGAGAAGAAAAGAGTTTTTTAAATTATTTAGAAGAGATTAAGTCTCTAACACTAGAAGGTTCTAAAAATAGTGACTACCCCTTTGAAAGGTTAGTAGAGAAAGTATCAGTGGAACGTAATGTTAGCAGAAATCCAATTTTTGATACACTATTTGCAATGTCAAAAGATATAGTTGGAAATATAGAAATTAAAGGTTTAGAATTCGAAAATTATGAATTTGAAAAGTGGATATCCTTATTTGATTTTAGTATGGAAATAATAGAGGATAATCAAAAGTTAAAACTTCATTTAGACTATGCAAAGAGTTTATTTGAAGAGTCTACCATGAAAAGATTTGTAAGACATTACGTAAACCTTTTGAAAAACATTATGCAAAATCCACAGTCTAAAATAAAAAACCTAGAAATAATGGATGAGAAAGAAAGAAAAAGAATATTATATGATTTTAATGATACTACAAAAGATTATCCTAAGGATAAAACAGTTCATGAGATATTTGAGAAACAGGTTGGAAAAAATCCAGATAAAGTGGCAGTTGTGTTTGAAAATAGTGAGATGACATATGATGAGTTGAACAAAAAAGCAAATAGATTGGCATGGACACTTCACAAAAAAGGGGTTAAACCTGATGATATAATAGGCATTATGATCGAAAGGTCTTTGGAAATGGTCGTGGGAATACTTGCTATACTGAAATCTGGCGGGGCATATCTGCCGATAGATCCTGAGTATCCAGAAGATAGAATAGAGTATATGCTAGAAGATAGTGAATCAAAGCTACTACTTACTAAATCAGATGTCATGGATAAGGCAAGTAATTTTTCCGGTGAGATTGTGATGTTGGACGATCAAAAAAGTTATGCAGACAGAGAAGATAACCTGGAAAAGAAAAATAAGCCAACAGATCTTATCTATGTGATATATACATCTGGATCAACAGGGAGACCTAAGGGAGTTATGGTTGAGCACCAAAGTGTTATCAACGTTTTAGAATTTTTAGAGAATAAATATCCTTTAAAAGAAAATGGATCTTATCTTTTAAAAACAAACTTTGTATTTGATGTATCAGTGTCAGAAATTTTTGGATGGTTTTTTGGAAAAGGGAAATTGGTAATTTTAAAACCTGGATATGAAAAAGATCCTATAAAAATACTGAAGGTAATACAAAACAAAAAAGTTACACATATAAACTTTACCCCTTCTATGTTGAATGCTTTCTTGTTATCTTTGAATAATGATGAAAAAATAGAGGTAGGAAATCTAAAATATGTTTTTTCGGCAGGGGAGGCAATAACTAAAGACCTTATTGAGAATTTCTATACTAAAATAGATGGTGTGAACTTAGAAAATTTATATGGACCTACAGAGACGACGATGTATGTTACTTCATACTCTACAAATAGAAGTAGACCAGAAAATGTATTCATTGGAAAACCTATTTCGAATGTAAAAAGCTATATAATTGATGAAGATGGAAGGCCTATGGCTCTGGGAATACCTGGTGAACTTTGTTTTTCTGGAGAATGTCTGGCGAGAAAATATAATAAGAAAGATGAACTTACAGAAGAAAAGTTTTTTATAAATAAATATATTAATAATGAAAGAATGTATAGAACAGGAGATTTGGCTTTAATAACAGAAAATGGAAATATTGAATATCTAGGTAGAATGGATAATCAAGTAAAGGTAAGAGGGTATAGAATTGAACTAGATGAAATAAATAGTTGGTTATTAAGAATTGAGGATATAAAAGAAAGTGTTGTGATCGTATATGAAGAAAATGGGAATAAAGTTTTAGCAGCATAATATACAGCACCTATTGTCAAAAATTCAGAAGAGATCAAAGATTTTTTGAAAAAAGAGTTGCCATCATATATGATACCAAGTTTTTATAAACACCTACCTGAGATGCCACTGAATAAAAATGGAAAAATAGACAAAAAAGCATTGCCAAAGCCGGAGAAAATAATAAGGGAAAAAAACATAGAAAAAAAACCAGAAAATAGGATACAATCAGTTATGATAGATATATTTAAATCAGTATTAAATATAGAAAAGATAAGTATAAATGATAATTTTTTTCAATTAGGTGGAGATTCTTTAAATGCAATTCAAATCATGGCTTCATTGTATCAGAAAGGAATAAAAGTAGAACTAACTCATATATTCGAATACTTAACAATTAAAGAGATATCAAGATATGTTAAAAAAATAGATAGAAAAGCGAATCAAAACTTAGTAAAGGGAGAATTTTCTTTAACTCCTATTCAAAATTGGTTTTTTAGGAAGATAAATATAAATCAAGATTATTGGAATCAATGGGTTGAGATAGAGAGTAAAAATATAATTGATCCAATTATATTGGAAAAAGCCATTATCAACCTGTATAAACACCATGACTTACTGAGAACAAAATTTGTGTCCCCTCCTTTTATAAAGGAGTTTAGATCTAGCGATATAAACCTTATGATATTTGATATTAATAAAAAGGATGAAAAAGCAGATGTGATAGAACAGATTCATCAATCTATAAATATAAAAGAAGGGCAGTTAATACAAGCGGCTTTAATAAAAGAAAAGAATACGAGCACAATATATATTGCTATACATCATCTTGTTGTTGATGGTATATCTTGGAGGATATTAATCGAAGATTTAATAGATGGATATAATCAGATGCGAAAATCTAATAATATGGTAGAACTTCCATTAAAGACAGATTCATATAAAAAATGGTCAAAATACTTAGAGACATATGCATTAAAAAATAATAATATTGATTATTGGGAAAATATTGTTGAAAAAGGAATAAATATCTCGAATATCCCTAAGGAGAAAGAAGTTGGGAAAAATATTAGAAAAGATGAAGAGGTATTAATTTCAAATATTAATAAAAAAAATACAGACTTACTTTTAAAAGATATACACAAAACATATAATACAGAAATTAATGATATCTTATTATCAGCTTTGTCGTTAGCAGTAAGACAGCAATTTTCATTGGAAGAGATATTGATTAATCTAGAAGGACATGGAAGAGAAAATATAATAGAAAATATGGATATTTCTAGAACTGTTGGATGGTTCACTTCTATTTTCCCAGTTATACTGACAAGCTCTGATAAAGGAGTTGGAGAGGTTATTAAAAGAACTCAAAAGATATTAAATCAAATACCAAATAAAGGGATTGATTATGGGATATTAAAATATCTAGGAAAATATAATTTCAATTTAAATCCAGAAATATCATTTAATTATCTTGGAAAATTTGAGAATAAACTAAATAGAAATTTCGTTTTAAATGATATCGGTTTAAAAACTAGTCTAAATTCAAACAGGATATATTCATTGGATATAAATTGTATTATCAAAAAAGACAAATTGGAAATTAGAATAGGTTATAACAAAAAAGAATTCGAAAAAAATTCAATAGAGAAATTTATGGATTTCTATAAGGGTTCTTTAATCAAAATTATAGAACACTGCTTAGAAATAAGTGATGAAGAGATTAATGAAAATAAGATGATTAATGAGATAGGTGAAGAAGAGTATAATAATGTATTAGATGAATTAGAAGATATATTTTAAAAAATAAAAAGGAGATGGTAATAATGAGGATGAGAAAAAAAATAGTTTTAGTTTTAATGGCCATGATATTGATTAGCGTAGTATCTATTTCTGATGATGGTATGAAGAAAAATGAGAAAAAGAAAATTGTTTTTGTTAAGGATGATAATTCAGATTTCTTTAATGGTTTTGCAACATATATCGAGGGAGAGTTTAAAAAAAATGGTTGGACAGAAGAAAATTCAGAGTTTATAGTATTATCTATGGATGGAAAAATTGAAAAAGCAAAAGAGAATATTAAGGAGATTAAAGAGATAGATCCTGATCTTGTATATATAAATGGAACATATATAGAAGATAGAATCATTCCATTGAAAAAAACTGATATTCCAGTAGTTGCAATAGCTAATATTGATTATATGAAAGATGGAGAATATGTATTTTTAAATGAAAAAGAAAAACCGATATCAAATGTGACAGGTGTTTATGGATTCACCGAGAATTTCGAGCTAAATGCTTTTAA
The DNA here is from genome assembly GCA_051746725.1 of Fusobacteriota bacterium. GTDB lineage: Bacteria > Fusobacteriota > Fusobacteriia > Fusobacteriales > JBNJFI01 > JBNJFI01. The sequence continues at coordinate 9,846 of JBNJFI010000019.1, read as the reverse complement.
ATTATTGAATCAAATAGCTCCAATTGAAGACAAAAAAGTAGTTGTATTAACACAACCTCAATTATTTCAGCGTTCAAATTTTGAAGAGGCTTTAAAAAAATTGGATATAACTTTAAAGGAGTATAAAGAGTTTAAATATTTCGAGAATTTTCAAGAGGCATTATTAAAATACAATAAAGATCCTGAAGTTGGATGGATAATTGCAGATGGACCAATAACAAGAAAAGATGGAAAGGAATGGACGAGAAAAGATACATTTCACTGGGAACATAAAAATATAGAAAAGCCAAATATTGCCTTATATCAAAATAATGTAGAAAATGGTGCTTTGGCAGGATTAGCTGTAGATCCAATGGGATATGTCGGGCCTTCTCTTGAACTATGCTATAAAATTTTAGAGGGAGAGGATCCAAAAGATATTGACCCTGTTTATCCAGATAAATCATTGATACTTTTAAATATGAAGGCAGCAAAACAGATTGGAATAGATTTTCCAATTGATATAATAAATGCTTCTTGGAAAATATATACAGATTACGAAGGTACAACATTAGGTGAATAATAATCAAAAGGCAACCATTATATATAAGGTTGCCTTTTAATAAATAATATGGAGGAGCAATGATGATAAAAAAAACAGATATAAAAGATATATACTCTTTATCTCCTATGCAAGAAGGTATGCTATTCCTTTGATATTTTTGTTTTAGAGTCATTATTACCATTATCTAAGGGATTAAAAATAGTATTGGCAGATGAAGAGGAGCAGATGAATCCTAAAAAATTAAAAAAGTTAATTTTAAAAGAAAGAATCAATATGATGCAAACTACTCCTTCGAGGTTTCAAATGCTGGTTCAAGAGGATGATATAAATAGATATTTTGAATCTCTTTCTGAAATAATGGTTGGAGGAGAAGCCTTTCCTAAATCGCTTTTAAAAAGATTACAAAATGTATCTAATGCCAAAATATATAATATGTATGGACCTACAGAAACAACAGTATGGTCAACAATATCTGATTTGACTAATTCAGATAGGATAGATATTGGAAATCCAATAGCTAATACTAAAATTTTGATTTTAGATGAAAATAAAAAATTACAACCTATTGGGATACCAGGAGAAATATTTATATCTGGAGAGTGTTTGTCCCAGGGATATTTAGGAAAGAAAGCGATGACAGATGAAAGATTTTTAGGTAATCCATTTATAGAAGGTACAAAAATGTACAGAACAGGTGATATAGGGCAGTGGCATTCTGATGGAAAATTGACTTGTCTTGGTAGAATCGATAATCAGATAAAAATAAGAGGGTTTAGAATAGAACTAGAAGAAATTGAAAATGATATATTAAATTATGAAAAAGTTAATAAGACAGCAGTAGTAGCTAGAGAAGATAAAAAGGGGAATAAATATTTAGTAGCATATTTTAATTCAGATAAAATATTATCGACTTCCAAAATTAGAGAGTTTTTAAATCAAAAATTACCAGATTATATGATACCTTCATATTTTATTCAATTAGATGATTTGCCAATGACTCCAAATGGAAAAATAGACAGGAAAGCGCTACCAGAAGTAGATGAGTTTGAAATATCTGTTGGGATATACGAAGAGCCAGACAACCAGATAGAAGAAGATATAATCAACGTATGGGAATCCATCCTGGAAGTAAAAAATATAGGAAGAACGACTAACTTTTTTGACATAGGAGGAGACTCGCTAAAAGCAATAAGGGTTGCCGTTGAACTACAGAAAAACTACGAAATGAAAATAGCTGATCTATTTGATTATCCAACACCAAAGGAATTGGCTAATAATATAAGTATAAGAAAAAATAATCTACAGGAAAAGATAGAATGGATGAAAAAGGGAATTTTAAAATTAGAGAGAGATGCCAAAAGTAGATTAGAAAAGAACAATATACAGAAAGCGTTAAAAAGATATGAAGAGAGAGTTGCTAAGTATGAAAATCTAGATTATACATTGAAAAAAAACATTAAAAATATTATGATAACAGGAGCAACTGGATTTTTAGGGGCCCATATTGTAAATGAGTTCCTTGAAAACAATGAATGTAATATATACAGTATAGTCCGTGGTAAAAACAGTGAACATGCTAAGATGCGGCTATCAAAAAAGTTGGATTATTACTTTGGAGAGGGATATTATGAGAAATATTCTAACCGTATAATAATATTTGTAGGTGATCTAAGTGAAGAAAAACTTGGGTTAGATGATAAAAAATATTCTAGGTTATCTGAAGAAGTAGAGATGATAATAAACTCGGCTGCTAACGTAAGGCACTTTGGTCCATATGAGAAGTTTTATAAGGCAAACGTTGAGAGTGTAAAAAATATTGTTACTCTTTCCAAGATAGGGCTAGAAAAGGATATTTATCATATATCAACTACAAGTGTGCTCATGGGAGAAACTAAGGTTAAAGAGGATATGTTATTTACAGAATTTGATATGGATATAGGGCAAAAAAGTGATAACGTATATGTGAAATCAAAATTTGAAGCAGAAAAATATCTTGAAAAAGAGATGACAGATGAAAATAATATCAATATATTACGTGTTGGGAATATTATTTTTAATACCCATACAAATAAATTTCAAGAAAATTCAGAGGAAAATGCTTTTTATAATTTTTTAAAATCACTTAAGAATTTTGGAATGGTCCCGAATATAAATTTTGAGACTGTGGAGCTTTCTTATGTTGATTATATGGCAAAAGCTATAAGAAAAATTTCCATGAGCAGACCTCTTGAAAATGAAATTCATCATATATATAATAAAAACAGCTTAAGTTTAAAAGAAATCGGAAATTGGACTGACATTTTAGAGGTTAAAAACATAGAGAAGTTTTTTCAACATATAATAAAAAATATAAATACAGAGAACCAAAAAGATATAAATAATATAATTATACATTCAAACTTAGCTGATTATATAAAAGAAAATAAGATACTACTAAATAAAAAAACAGATACTATATTAAGTGAGTTAGGATTCAAATGGAAGAAACCAGAAATTGAAGATATAAAAACCATGATGAGTTAACGTAATATATAAATAGGTACTATGACACTTAGGAGGATTTATTAGATGTACAATATAAAAAATGTTTCACTAAAACTAAAATTACTATTTTCAGTTATAATTATAATAGCTGTATCTATAGTTACAGCTGGAATAATTACAACTCAAAACTTTGAAAAAAAGGCCCATGAAAAACTACGGAGATCATTGAAAAAGCATTTAATTGCCTCTGAAATGCTAATTGATAGAGAGACTAAATCACTACAGGATACAGGGAAATTAATAGCTAAAAATTCAAGTATATTAATTCCTTTAAAATTAAACATGACAAATCAATTAAGCAAATATGCTGAAAAAAACTTTCAAAATTATGATGGGGTTGATGATATAGCCATAGCTTCTAAAGATCGGATAATATATAGTAGTTCAAATAAGTATAATGATCTTTTGAAAAAAAGTATGGGAAATCATGAAGAAAATAGAGGGTTTTATTCTTCTGATGGATTAAATATGGTATCTATAACGCCATTATATATACAAGATGAGTATGTAGGTATTTTATTTTTAGCAAGAGACCTGGGGAATTCAGATTCCATAATATTGGAGATAGGAAAGAGCATTCAGACAACTATATTTTTATATAATGGACCGAGGTTGATGATAGCTTCTGACAAAAAAGGTAAAATAATAGCGGGTCAAACTCAAATTTTAGATAAAAATAAACTAGATAATATATATGGAGCTAATAATCACTATGAAAAAGACGGAGATGAGATATTAGGTAATTTATATTATATAAATTACAGACCAATAAAAGATATATCAGGAGAGTATGTGGGAAGTATTGCTGCTGCTCAAGATGCTAAAGTTATCAAAAGTGAGATAAAAGAGATAATAAAAATACTAACATTGATATTTAGCATTGTAATAGTATTATTGATATTATTAATATCAATAATGGTTAGTTATTTATTTAAGCCATTAGAAAAATTAGTTGGTTTTTTGAGTATTATATTTAAAGGTGATCTGACAAAACGACTAAAAGTAAAATCAGATGATGAAATAGGAAAAGTTATTTCCAGTGTAAATGATACAATAGAGATATTTAGAGATACTATGCAGAAAATATATGATGAGCAGATTGTTATAAAAAATTCAACTGAGGAAATTAATGCAGGAAATAAAAATCTAGCAGATAAAACTACCAATCAAGCTTTATCTTTGCAAAATACTGCAAGTGAAGTTAACGATTTAACAGGTTTAATATCTGAAAGCACTTTGAAAATAACAGAAATTAGTGATGCAACTAAAAATACTTCAAGAAAAATAAAAAAAATAGAAAGTGCATCTTCAGAATTGAAAGTATCTATGGAAGAGATTACAGATAGCTCTAAAAGAATAGAAAAGATTATAGAAATAATGGATGACATATCATCTCAGACTAATTTACTTGCAATAAATGCAGCTGTTGAAGCTTCTAAATCTGGTGAAGAAGGAAAAGGCTTTGCTGTTATAGCAAGGGAAATAAGAAATTTAGCAAAAAAGAGTAGTCAATCTACAAAAGAAATAAGAGCGTTTATAAAACATAGTAAAAATAAAGTAAAAGAAGGAAATCTGCATCTAGATGAAACTTTAGTTATTTTAGATGATATAATAAAAGAAGTCCAGAATATAAATATTGGTATTTCTAAAATATCAGCTTCTGCCGAAGAACAAAAAAAAGGTATAGATGTGATACAATCTGAAATGGAGACAATGGAAAATATAACCCAGGATAATGCTGCAGTAGCAGAAGAAATTGCATCGATATCGTCTAGATTAAATGAAGAAACAGATAAATTTGAAGATACATTTGAATTTTTTAATTTTGATAAAGAAAAGATAGATTACGAAAAATAATGAAGATATTCTTTATATTACGGATATTTCTAAACTATAAACTTTTTTGCATGAAAAGGAGTTATCATAAATAAGAATTCAAAAGCTTATCTTATGAAAGAGATTATGAAATGAGGAAAATTATATTAATAGTATCCAAAGAGAAAATCTCCCATAATAAAATGATATCAAAAAAGAAGGAGGAATTAATAATGAAAAAAGTTCTTCTTTTATTAATTTTATTACCTTTTTTGACCGAAGCATCTGATTGGAAATATGATAATACAGAAGGTGATCCTAGATTATATATACATGAAGTAGTAAATTATAATTTTAATATGAATTGGGATGAGGTATTTCAAAGAAAAAATTATACTAATAATTTAGTACGTTTTTCATATGGGAGTATCTCATCTAAAGATCTGCTTGACTATGAACAACTTATAATAAATCAAAACTTAGATTCTAAAACATGGTTTAGACTTTATATAGATAAATATCAAGGTAGATATCATGAAATAGGAAAAGATAGAAGGTATGTAGAACTCCATAGAAAAGTTGGGGAAAATATTTTTATTTCAGCATTTTCAGATCCAGATTATAAAAAACACACTGTAGATATTGGATGTGGAATTCTTTTTATAAATAGAGATAAAAGTAATTATATCCATTTAAATTATATTGATGAAGATTTTCCCTATGACAAAAGAAATAAGATAGGAGGAAAAACTTTAAAAAATCCCAGAGGACTAATGTGGACATTATCTTTTGAAAAAGATAATAAATATATATTTAGTGAAGGGAAATTTACAAAAAAGTTTATAAGGGAATATAGTGATATTGAAAAATCTCCTGAACTTAAATATCATAGCCAAACTAATAACTTTGGAACAGTTGCTGGAGGAATAAGTTTAAATAAATTAGATCTATATTTTAAATTTGATATCTATAATATTTTTGATCAAAAAAGGTTTTATAATGAGAATAGAAATTATAAATATGATAAAGATATATACATATTTCGATCTAATCAGATATATCCAATTGGAAATGAATTAAATTTGAAAGTTGAGATGGATTATGTTTACAAAAAAGGTAACGCAAAGGGTTATATGAATTATAACTTAATAAGAACTGAAAAGATTTTAGGGGCCTTTATAAATAAAAGAATCCAAAAAAATATATTAGAATTAGGTTATTTCGGATCATTTATAAATAAAGAAAAAAATAATTTCAAAGAGTATTCGTATATAGATAAAGCGATACTCAAATGGGAATATGATTTTGGGCCTAGCAGATTACAAGTTTCTATAAGTCATGTTTTACAATTGCAGGGATTTGGAGGAGGAAATATACAGTATTTTCTAAGTTTTTGACAAAAATATTAAATTTAATACACAAAAAGGACAGATTTTATATCTGGCCTTTTTGTTTTTTTGTTTCTAGATTTTTTGAAAAATTAAAATTTTAAATATAATAGAGATAATCCCCCATAGAAAACATGTGTCCTGAGTAAATAATAAGCAGAATAATATAAAAATATAAAAAAATAATCATAAAAACTTGATTTTATATTTTTTTGAAGCTATAATATAATGTAATAATAAAATATCTAAATTAAAAAGGTAAAGAAAAGAAACGTAAAGAAAAGAAATTAAGTTATATAAAATCTAAGAGGGAGGTTTTAAAATGTTAGTAAATTCTTTTGAATTTTCAGATACTAT
>JBNJFI010000019.1:0-3098 GCA_051746725.1 Fusobacteriota bacterium | reverse complement strand
GTAAAGAAAAGAAACGTAAAGAAAAGAAATTAAGTTATATAAAATCTAAGAGGGAGGTTTTAAAATGTTAGTAAATTCTTTTGAATTTTCAGATACTATATCTGGATATGTAACTGAGTACAATGGTGGAGATAAGTTTAAAATGAAAACATCTGATGGTCGTGAATATGAGGTGTTATTAGGAGCCAATCTTTTTGCAAGAATGATGAGAAATTTAGGTGAACCATATGGCGATGCCACTGGATTAATTAAAAACTTATTAGATACAAAGCAGATGATATTTGTTTATGGAATTTATTATCCAAATGGAAAGGAATACTTATTTGAAGCAAAGATTTTAGATTTTCCAGGAAAGAAGCCGGATAAATTTCGATTTGAAGAGGCTGATTGGTGGATAAATCAAGCTAGTGAAATAGCAAATTTCTTTTTAAAGGCACAATTTGGAGAAGATGAAGAGATTAATTATGATAAATATAGAACTACTCTAGCTTTAACAGGTGCTAAACAAGGGGATTATAGACAAGAAACAGATACAATATCTAGGTTAGTTTATGGATTTGCATCTGCATATCTGTTAACTGGAAACGAAAGATTTTTAGAAGCAGCTGAAAAGGGAACTAAATATTTACAAGATCATATGAAATTTTATGATGTAGACGAAAAGATTGTATATTGGTATCATGGAATAGATGTACAAGGAGCTAAAGAACATAAAATATTTGCTTCTGAATTTGGTGATGATTATGATGCAATTCCAATGTATGAACAGATATATGCTTTAGCTGGTCCAACTCAGACATATAGAATAACTGGAAATCCAGAAATAATGAAAGATATAGATCTTACAATGGATCTTTTTGAAAAATTCTTTCATGATGAAGAAAAAGGAGGGTATTTTTCTCATATAGATCCTATCTTATTGGATCCCAAGGCAGATAGTTTAGGAGATAATAAAGGAAGGAAAAACTGGAACTCTGTTGGAGATCATGCTCCGGCATATCTTATAAATCTATGTTTAGCAACAGGAAAACAGGAACACTATGACTTTTTAGAAGATACCTTTGATACTATAACAGAACATTTCCAAGATTATGAAAATAGTCCATTTGTACAGGAAAAATTCCATGAAGATTGGAGCCATGATTACAATTGGGGATGGCAACAAAATAGAGGAGTTGTTGGACATAATCTAAAAATAGCTTGGAACTTACTAAGGGGAAATAGTTATAAGGAAAAAGAAGAATATGTTGAGTTTGCAGAAAAAATAGCAAAAAAGATGCCAAAGGTTGGAATGGATAATCAAAGATTTGGTTGGTACGATGTTATGGAAAGACAAAAATTTGAAGGAGAAGAAAATCATAGATTTGCTTGGCATGATAGAAAAGCATGGTGGCAACAGGAGCAAGGGATACTGGCCTTCCAAATATTATATGGAATTTTAGGTAAGGATGAATACTTAAAATATGCAAGGGAGTCAGCAGCTTTTTATAATACCTATTTCTTAGATTATAATGATGGTGGAGTATATTTTAACGTTTTAAATAACGGAATATCTTATTTAATGGGGACAGAGAGAATGAAGGGGAGTCACTCAATGTCTGGATATCACTCTATAGAGCTTTGTTACTTAGCAGCAGTATATACAAACTTGTTGAATACAAAGAAACCATTGGATCTATATTTTAAACCTCATCCAGAGGGATTTGAAGATGGAATATTGAGAGTTTCTCCTGATATATTACCCGAGGGATCTATAGAGATAACTAAAGTAACAGTAGATGGTGAAGAGTATGATAGATATGATGCAGAGAAATTAACAGTTACTATACCTGATGTTGATGATCATAGACCGAAGATTAAAGTAACTATATCTCCCAAATAAGGAGGAATATATGGATATTAATATTAAAGATGAGGGAAATATAAAAGTAGTTAGTTTAGAGGGGAAATTAGATGGAAGTACTGCTGATTCATTAGATGAAGCTGTAATTAATAAGATAGATGAGGGCGATAAATTAATTGTAAACTTAAAAGACTGCAATTATGTTTCAAGTGCAGGGCTAAGAAAATTAATGATTATAGCTAAAACATTGAAAGCTAAAGATGGTGAGGCTGTCTTGGCTCAAATGACAGAAGAAGTAGGAGATGTAATGGAAATGACTGGATTTGGAAATATATTCCAGGCCTTTGATAATTTAGAAGATGCTAAAAAATATTTGAATGGGGGAGGATAACAATTGCAAAGAATAGATGTGTTTCCAACTCATGAACAGGATGGGATAGAATTTAAAGTAGGTAGAGTATTGCCCTTTGGTGCAACAATAGTACCAGAAGGAGTAAACTTTTCCATATTTTCAAGACATGCTACAAGTTGTGAATTGCTGTTATATAACAAAAGAGAGAAGGAACCATTTGCAGTAATAGAATTTCCAGAGGAATTTAGAATAGGAAATGTATTTTCTATGATAGTGTTTGATCTTGATTTTGAAGAGATAGAATATGGTTATAGAATGGATGGACCTTATAATCTAGAAGAGGGACATAGATTTGATAAAGATAAGATTTTAATGGATCCTTACTCAAAGTCAGTTGGAGGAAGAGAAGTTTGGGGAGAAGAACCTGATTGGTCAGATTCTTATCAACATAGATCACGAATCTTTTTTGATGATTTCGAATGGGAAGGAGATAAACCTCTAGAGGTAGACATTGAGGACCTAGTAATTTATGAAACACATGTAAGGACATTTACAAAACATGAATCTTCTGGGGTTAAGTATCCAGGGACTTATGCAGCAATAATAGAAAAGATACCATATTTAAAAGAGCTAGGTGTAAACTGTATTGAACTTTTACCTGTATTTGAGTTTGATGAATTTGAAAATTCAAGGATTTCAGAAAAAACAGGAGAAAGATTAATGAACTATTGGGGATATAGTACAGTAAACTTTTTTGCTCCCAAAACAGGATATGCAGCAACTGGAAAATTTGGTATGGAAGTAGATGAACTGAAAAATCTTATTAAGGTTTTACATCAAAATGGAATAGAAGTAATATTAGATGTTGTATTTAATCATACAGCCGAAGGAAATGAAAAAGGA
>JBNJFI010000018.1:0-28740 GCA_051746725.1 Fusobacteriota bacterium | reverse complement strand
CTCTCTCGACGACGAAGATAATAATACCATATATATCTATTGTTGTCAAATTTTTTTCTAATCTTTTTTGCCTTTTTTTATTTCTACAACCTTTCCTTGTCTTTTGCACATGTTTTGCACATGCATGACCCTTTAAATCCTGTTTTCTTTCTTTTAGCTGTGGAAATCTTTCTTTATTATTTTTTTATAGGTTTTTCTATTCTAAAATAGGTAATTTAAAATAAAAAGCTGCTCCTTCTCCTTTTTGAGAAATAACTCCAATTTTTCCATCATGCCTATCTATTATCATCTTAGAAATATATAAACCTAATCCTGTACTTTTCTCTTCACCTACAGGTTGATTTTTGGTTGTTCCAAAAGGCTTAAATAATTTAGTTTTATCTTTTTCATCTAAGCCAGGTCCTTGATCTTCAACAGATGTAATTATATAATTATTCTCTTTATAAATATTTATAGTAATTTTAGTTTTTTCTTCAGAATATTTTATTGCATTACCTATAAAATTCATTAAAACCTGCCTTATCTTTCCCTTGTCCAAATTGATTTTTATATTATCAATATCTTTAGTTTTTAATTCAATATCTATTTTTTTATTTTTAGCTAAACTTTTCCCCATTTTAACTATTTTTTCCATAAATCTTATATATTTTATTTTTTTACATTTAAGATTTAGTTCTCCACTTTCAATTTTAGATATATCTAAAAAATCATCTATTAATCTTAACATATGATTTAGAGAAGCTGTAGCTAATTCTAATAATTCTTTGACATCCTCAGTTATATCCCCTTGTAATTCACTTTCTAAAAATCTAACTACTCCTAATACACTTCCAGTAGGTCCTCTCAAATCATGCGCCGCCATGCCAATAAAACTATTCTTTTTTTCATTCAAAGCTTTTAATTCTTGGTTTTTTTCTTTGATCTCTTTTTCCATCTTTTTTCTTTCTGTTATATCAAAAACTATGCCTGCAACTAAAACAGGATTTCCATTCATATCTCTTTTAGTAGTAGCCCCTCTATCATAATACCATTTCCAATTTCCGTTTTTAGTTCTTATTCTATATTCTACTTCATAGGCATCTGTTTCCCCTTTTAAATGTTCTTCCATCTTTTTCATCACTCTATCATAATCATCCGGATGAAGTTTTTCAGTAAAAAATTGATATCCTACTTCTCCTACTTCTTTAACTCTATATCCTAATGCTTCTACTTTTAAAGGATTATGTTTCACTGTATTATTCTTTACATTCCAGTACCATCTCCCTAAATTATTAGTCCAAGCAAACTTTAATTGCTCCTGATTTTTAGATTCATTAAATAGAGTTTCTATTAATTCGTTTTTTTCATGAATAAGCTTTATTAACTCATCTTTACTTTTTTCTTTTAATTTCATCTTTCCCCCTATCTGATTTAATTAATATTAAGTTAGTTTTGTCAAATCTGTTACTCCTTCTAAGTTTTTCATTTCCATTAACATATTGTTTAAATCTATAAACTTTGGAACCATAATTAAAAATTTCGTTTTTCTTTCAGAATCTTCTCCATTATATATCTCGCTTAAAGGTTCTTTTTTTCTAATTTTTACTTTTTTAGATTCCAAAAATAGTTTTATTTTTTCTTCTACTTTTTTATCGGCTATATAGGTTATTATTATATTTTCTTTTACTCTTTTTTCTATATGATATAATTCAACACGTTGCAAAATCAAAACAACAACTGTCATTAAAATAGCTGTTCCTAGAGCTAAAACAAAATATCCAAGGCCAACCGCTATTCCTAAACACGCTGTTAGCCATAGTGTTGCAGCGGTTGTTATACCTCTCACGCTCCCTCTATTTCTAATTATCGTTCCTGCCCCTAGAAACCCCACTCCACTAATAACTTGCGCTATTAGTCGTCCAGTATCTAAACCAATTGTTCCTTCTGGTATTTGCGGGTTATTTATTAACAAAGTTAAAGTCTCGAAAGTTAATTTAACTTGTATCATTGATATTACTGCAGCCCCCACACATAAAAGTGTATGGGTTATAAATCCTGCTGGTTTACTTTTGACTTCTCTTTCTAACCCGATTATTCCGCCTGTAATTGCAGCCAGGACCACTCTTATAAACATATCTGTTATGGTTAAATCCATACATTCTCCTTTTCTTGATTATAGTAGTTTTCATATATATATATATACCTAATTTTCTTCTTAGAAGCTTCGTAAGCTTTCATTAATTATATTCTAATAATTCTTGAATATCCTCCCAATTTATTTTATCTATTTTGCTTTCGTTAGATTCAATTACATTATCAAAAATGTCCTGTTTCTTTTTTTGTAATTTCAACATCTTTTCTTCTATTGTTCCAGCTGTTATTAATTTATATATTGTAACTTGATTCTTTTGGCCTATTCTATGAGCTCTATCTGTAGCCTGTCTTTCCACCATAGGATTCCACCATGGATCTACATGTATAACTATATCCGCCGATGTCAAGTTTATACCAGTTCCGCCTGCTTTCAAACTAATTAAGAATACTTTTAAATTTTCATCAGAATTAAACTCATTGACTTTTTCCATTCTGTTCCGTGTTCCTCCATCTAAATATTTGAACTTTATCTCTTTACTTAGAAATTCCTTCCTTATTATCTTGAGCATTTTGACAAATTGACTAAATACTATTATTTTGTGTCCAGATGCAATTGCATCTTCAACTATTTCTAATAAAGCTTCTAATTTTCCTGAAGTCATTTTTTTACTTATATCCTTTAATATCAATTGTGGATGATTGCATATTTGTCTTAATTTAGTTAAAGCTGCTAAAATGTTTATTCTAGATTTATTAAAACCTTTTTTGCTAACTATATCTGTCAAATCACTTTTAACTTCATCTAATATCATCTGATATGAATCTTCTTGAACTTTAGTCATTTCTACTTTATGAATATTTAATAGCTTTTCTGGAAGATCTTTTAATACATCTTCTTTTTTTCTTCTCAATACAAAAAATGAAATACGTTTTTTTAATTCGTTTAGTTTTTGTTTATTATTTTCTTTATTAATAGGGTTTAAATATTTCTTATTAAATCTACTGAATTTATCTAGATATCCAGGCATTATGAAATCAAATATTGACCATAATTCTTCTAAAGAATTTTCCAAAGGAGTTCCAGTTAAGGCTAGCTTGTGGTCTGCCTTTATTTTTTTTACACCTTTAGCTCTTTTAGTTCTTCTGTTTTTTATATGGTGCGCTTCATCTAAAATACAGTATAGGAACTCATATTTATTTAAATCATCAACATCTCTACTCCCAGTTGAATACGAAGTTATTATTATGTCATTTTCATAAAAAGATTCTTGCATTTTTATTCGCTCATCTGGAGTTCCATAATAAACTATAAATTTCATTTCTGGAAAAAATTTCCTTATTTCTTCTCCCCAGTTATAAATTAATGTTCTAGGGCATATTATTAGTGAAGGTTTTTTTCTGTTAACACTTTTAAGTAAAGTTAGAGTTTGTAGTGTTTTTCCTAATCCCATATCATCTGCTAATATTCCTCCAAAATAATATCTTTCCAAAAATTTCAACCAATAAAACCCTTCTTTTTGATAATCTCTTAAAGTCGTTTTTACTTCCAATGGTATATCTACTTTTTTCATTAAGTTATCTGTAGTTATATCTTCATCTAGTTCATTATATAATTTGTTCCCTTTATATTTTATTCCATTTTCTTTTACAAGTTGTCTATAATACAAGAGATTATAATAATTTGTCTTATAATTCCCTTCTTCTGTTTTATCAGCCCATTTCACTAAATCTTTTATTTTTTCTTCTCTATTATTAGATTCAAGAACATAATAACGTTCTCCTACTTTTAAAAACTCTTCTCCATACTTGTTTTTCTTTAATAATTTTTCCAATTCATTTTTAGAATATATTCTATCCCCTATACTATATTTAACATTAAATTCAAACCAATTTATTTTATCATCTTGTTCACCAAACTCTATAATTGGTTCTAGTTCAATTTCAAAAACTTCTATATTTTTAAAACTATCACTTTTTGCCATTTCCCAGTCTTCTGGAAAATATACTATTCCATCTGTTATGAAAGTTTGTATCGCCCTTTGATCTTTCAAGGTAAATTTATCAGTTTGAACATGAAACTCGTGGTCTTCTAAAAAATTTATTAGTCTCTTTATAGACTTTGTATTCCAGCCAATCCATACTTTTTTGTTTTTCCCTCTTTTATAAAAATTACTATTCCACTTTTTCTTTATTATTTCTGTTCCTACATATTTATGATCTTCTATTTGAACTTCAGGTTCACAATAAATTACCTCATCCCTGTAATCTAAATTTAATTTAATTTCAGGTTCTTTTTGAATTAATTCATATCCTTTAAGATTTGAATCTATATTTACATTATAATTTCTCTTTAAAGAAGGTAAAATTTCAAATAAAAACTCTCCTAGGTTCTCTTCTGGTATATCTATCGATTGAGAAAGTCCTTCAAATTTTTCCATCTTAATTGGATGTATTTCATTTTCAATAACCGTCCAGCTAAAATTATCATTAGCTTTAAATATATTATATTCTGATTCTAAAACTTCTAGCTTTATTTTTTCTTCATTTCCTGCAATTAAAAGTTCAGGAGTAATTTCTTCTCCAGGTATTGCTATTTCTTGAGTTTTACTAAAATATAACTTCTTCTCTTGAGCTAGTTTCATCAAAAAATTAAAACTATCCTTATTTTTATAAATTAAAATTGCATTTTCAGTTTGACTTTCTTTCTTTTGTAAATTTTTCAAAATATTTATATTGGCAAGTTCTTTGTAGTCAAAATAACTTAATATTTCATCTCTTTCCGATTTATTATGAATATAATCGATTAGAATTCTACCCAATTCTTCTGAAATAGAATCTGATTTAATTATTATTTTAAAATTTATTCTAGAATTTTTAGTTAAGCCATTTACATGATATTCCAATTCTTTTTTTTGCTCTTCTTTAGACTCTTTACTTATTTTCGATAATTTTTCAAAAATAAGTTTCTTTCTTTTTTGTATGTATTTTTCTCCAAAGTCTTCCTTTAAAAATTTATACAAGACTGCAGCACTATGTTTACAAAATCGAAAACAATTATCAGGGCAAGTACAACTGACATCTCCAATATCTATATCCTGATCATCTATAGAAAAAGCTAGATCAACTAAATAGATCGAACTGCCTTTAACAGCAGCATTTATAATTACCTGTCCTTTTTTATTAATTCCATAATCATATTTTACAATTTTTTTAGTGTTATAATAATCTTTACCACGTTTATATCTTTTTCTTTCAATTAATCCTTTGAGTAAATTTACAAATTCCATTATTCCCCCTTCAATTTATAGCTTACTATTAATTTTAACATTATTTTTACAAAAAATCCATCCCTAATTATTGATTTATTTATTTTTTTGTGATACTATATTAATGTAATGCATCTCAATCTACAAAAATACATATAGGAGGGATTTATGAGAAAAAAATTTTTTTTATTTGCTTTCATTTTCATGATAAGCTTATTATACTCTGATAATATAGAACAGTATAAAGTATTTTCAGATGGAAAATCTTTTTATGTAAAAAAAGAGTATAATAAGGCAAAGAAAATATTTGAAAATTTTGAAGCAAATTTTTCTGATTCAGATCTATCAAAAAAGGGGTTAGCAACGTTTTATCTAGGTAAAATTCATTTTAAGCAAGGTGATTATGTTAAAAGTTTGAATTATTTGAAATCTTCAAACTATAGGTCGCCTGAATACTATCTAACATTAGCTAAAGTTTACAAAAAGTTAGGACAAAATAAGGACGCAATATCAATTTTAAAAAAATCTTATGAAAATTCTGACAATGAAAAAAAACAAATTTTATATGAACTTAGTGATTTGGACCATTCTTTTTTCATAACTTACAAAGCGATGTATGATAATGACTTTAATGACTTTTGGGAGTTGAATTTTGAAGAACTTATTAAAATTGGAACATTTCATTTAGAAAAAAATAATTTTGATATATCATCTAAATTTTTCGACCATGCTCGTTCCAGGGAAAAACTAAGTTCAACTAATCTAGGAAAATATTTTTTCGCAAGAAAAGATTTCAAAAAAGCTATAGATTCTTTTAAGGTAAATAAGTCTAAAGAAAGTTTGCTTTATTTAGTTAAATCTTATGAAAAAATAAATAATTTGAATTCTGCAAAATATTACGCTACAGAATTAATTAAAAGTTATCCTCAAACTGATTTAGCAGCTTATTATCGATTATATTTATATGAAGTTGAAAACAATGACGATTATCTAAAATACATCACATTATATAATAAACCTTCTAATGAATATTATGGTAAAGCTTTATATTTACTTGAAAAAAAAGGAAAAGCTGATCTTTCAGAGGAAAAAGAAAAATATTCTAAATTAATTACTAAACTTGAAAAATTATTAGAACTAGATCTTTCAACTGGTATTTCTTTAGAAATAAAGGATTCTTTAGTTAAAGAGGAAGATCCAAAATTTGAAACTTATTTACGATATAAATACTTAGAAAAAAATACGAGAGAACAGTTATAACTGTTCTCTCGTATTTTTATTCTATTAAATCGTAATATCTTTTTAATTTTTCTTCAAATTTACCAACTTGTATATATCTTGATTCTCTAATAGTCTCTTTACCATTTATATCGACTATAATTGTAGGAACAGTAAAAACTGATCTTTCTCCTTTGAATCTAGGGATTTTATTTATATCTACATATTTGGAATTTACCCCATCATAATTATTCAAGACCTTCTCTATTTTAGGAAGTAAACTTTTACAAACATTGCAATTTTCATGCGAAACATAATATAAATTAATCCCATTATTTTGCGATTTTTTATATTCTTCAAATTTCCCTAATTTCTCCATTTTTTCTCCTTATAAGCCAGTTAGCATATCTAATTTATTAAAAAATAAAATTAGACCCATTATTATTAAAATTATTCCTCCAAATATTTCAACCCATCTAACCATTTTTCCATATTGTTTAATAAGACGAGTTAAAAATTCGATAAAAAAACTAAAAATTAAAAATGGTAATCCTAGACCAAGCGAATATACTATTAAATAAATTGTTCCAATACCTACAGTATCAGACTGAGAAGCATACATCAAAACTGATCCTAAAATTGGCCCTATACAAGGAGACCATCCAAAAGCAAATAAAAGACCTAACAAAAAAGAAGAAAATAAAGTTCCTTTTTTTAAACCAATATTAATTTTATACTCTCTCATCAACTTTTTTATTTTTATTATCCCTGTCATATGTAAACCTAATAATATCACAATTGTTCCTAATACTCTATAAATAATGATATTATTTATATAATCCACCGCTACATTGGCAAAGTATGAAATTACTAATTGCATCAATACAAATACCACTGTAAATCCTAAAACAAAAAACAGACTATTATAAAACAAAACTAATTTTCTATTTCCTTTTATCTCTTCGACACCTACACCGCTTAAATGGGAAAAGTAAACTGGAATTAATGGCAATACACATGGCGATAAAAAAGAAGCTACCCCTGCAAAAAAGACCATGAAAATCGATATATCTACCATTAGTTTTCCTTTTTATTATCTATTATTAAACTATCAACATCTAAATTTTCCCAATCTTTTGCTCCTATTTTTTTCTCTACTATTATTCCATTGGAATTTATTAAATATGTCGTAGGTATGGATCGTATTAAAAAATCTCTACTTAATTTTTTCTTTTCATCATAATAGATTGGAAAAGTATATCCTGCTTTATTTATAAAATCTGAAACTTTTCTCGAAGAATCTTTATCTACAGAAATAGCAACTATCTCAAATTTATCATTATTTTTATATTTCTCATAAAGCTTCTGCATTGAAGGCATTTCTTCTCTACATGGCGGACACCATGTAGCCCAAAAATTTAACATAATGGCTTTACCTTCTAATTCTTGAGAATTGATTTTTACTCCCATCAAATTATAATAATCAAAATTAGGTAGCTCATTTCCTACTTGAATTCCTGTTTTTGAGTATGCAGTTTGAAATAAAATTAAAGTCGAAAATATTAATCCTACTAATATTTTTTTCATTTTTTCCTCCTTATATTAAGAACTTAGCTATTTTTGATATAAATCCATATTTTTTAGTTTGCTCCATCATCCAATCTTCTGCAATCATTTTATTTATCATCGATAAAGTTGGAAATGAATGTTGCATCATTAAGATATCAGTTATTCTCATATTTTTTTGAATAGCTAGAATCCATTCATGGATCATTTCACTTGCACCTTCTCCTACTATAGAAACTCCATATATCTTTCCAAGGGGACTTAATATAACTTTAATAAATCCTTCTGGTTTACCATCAGCGACAGTTCTACCATAATCTTTATATTCTTTTCTGATAACCTCATACTTCATTCCTTTTTCTCTAGCAACTTTTTCCGTCACACCAGCTTGTGCAACTTCTGGTTTTGTAAATACAGACCATGGTACAATATAGTCATTTACCTTTTTTTTGAAAAATGGCATTGGATTCATTGCATTCATTAAAGCTATCATTCCTTGATGCATTGCAGCATGTGAAAGTAAAGCCCTTCCATTACAATCTCCAACTGCATATATATGTCTGTGATTCGTTTGTAGTTTCTCATTTGTTTTTATTCCAGTTTTGTCATATTTTATTCTAGCATTTTCTAATTTTAAAGGTTTTAAAACCGGTTTTCTACCAGTTGCAACCAGTATTTCATCTGATTCAAAAGTTCCTTTATCTGTCTCGGTATAAATGACACCATCTTTTTCAGAAACTTTCTCTATATTTGTACTATTATATACTTTAATTCCTTCTTCTTCAAATTGATTTTTTAGAACCTCTCCTGCATCAGCATCGCCTCCAGGAATTAGGTGAGCATCCATTTGAGCTAATATAACTTCTGATCCTAATCTTTTAAAAGCTTGAGCCATTTCTGTCCCTATTGCTCCTCCACCTATTACCATTAATCTTTTTGGTACAGATTCCTGCTCGAACATATTAACATTTGTAAGTTTATTTACATCTTTTAGACCAGGTATCGGTGGAATAAATGGTTCTGTTCCAGTTCCAATAAATATCTTTTTTGCTGTATATTCTTTTCCATCAGCAATCACTGTTTTTTTATCAACAAATGAAGCTTCTGATTTTATAAGTTTCACCTTTTCAAAAGTTTTTTTAAACTTTTTATTATTAATTTGTCCTATTTTCTCTCGAACCACTTCTAGAGGTTTATCTGCGATTGTTTCAACTGTGGATTTTATTCCATACTTTTTTAAATTTTTAGCAATATAATTCACTTCTCCAGCTTTTAATAGAGCCTTGCTGGGAATACATCCTATATTCAAACATTCTCCACCAATTTTATTTTTCTCAATTGACAAAACATCTAACCCCATGCTTGAAGCCATTGCAGAAACAGCCATTCCTGCTGGTCCCATTCCTATCATTATAATATCATGTTTCTCTGCCATTTTTGCCTCCTTTTTTAAAATACTCATATTAACTTATTCTAATGTTATCATTTTTTAGTGTATATGTCAAGATATTTTTAATTAATAAAAGCCAAAAAGAGTTCCTAAGAACCCGTTTTGGCTTTATTTATATATTCTATCTTTATATTTTCACCTTTTTTGCTTTTAAATAGTTTTTCTAAAATTGTTGGATCTTTTAATAACTTATCTTTTCGTTTTCTTCTTCCTTGTTTTATAAAAATTTCTACTTTTAAAGCATTTCCTCTTTTACCAAAAACTTTCCAATAGGCAACTAATTTTAAAGGCTGTTTATCTTTCCTACGTGTATACTTACATCGAGCAGTTTTATTTTGATGCTCTTTAAATCTTCTATGTACATCGTTACTCATTCCTACATATATACTGTCATCTGCACATTTTAACATATATACCCAATTATATTCAGACATATTAACTCCTTTTAGTCTACATATAAGTCCTTTAATACTTTTAAATCTTTTTTGTCATATTTACCTTCAAATATAAAATGTGGTTTTTCTAATTCTGTAATTTTTAAAACTTTTTCTATTACTGTAGTACAAATAATTACTCCTTCTACATTATCAATGAATTCTTTTATCTGGTTTTCCCCTTTGGAATCTATCCCACCATAATACACAGCCTCACTAATATTTAAATTTCTAAATTGTCTGTATATTGCTTTTTCATCTTCGTTTGAATAACCTATTATTCCAATCTTTTTATTTTTAAATTTATTTCCGTATGTTAATATTCTAAGACTCTGATTAGCTCCAATAACTAAAACTTCATTATCAACTTTTTCTAATTCCTTTTTCACCTCATGATAATGAATAAAAGGTACTACGATTACATCTGCATCTTCTAAGGTTTCTTTTGAATTTTCTATGTTTGAAATTAAAACTCCATTGATTTTAATATTTTTTATCTCTTCTTTTAGTAATTTATCAAAATCCCTAATTGATCCATCATTACATTCTATAAAAGCAATCTCTTTTTTCAATCCACCTTTATAGTCAATTGTTTGAAAGTGATGACCTTTAGAATATATTATTCCCCAAATTTCATCAAGGGTTAAGCCATCTTCAAATCCTGTTTTTAATAGCTTTTCTGTTAATTTTAAAAACTCTTTCATATCCCCTTTCATCTCTTTATCATCTACAAAAGTACCTCTGCCTTTAACTGAGTATACATAACCTTCTTTTTCAAGGTCTTTATACACCTTTGATACTGTATTTTTATTTATATTCAAAAAAGTTCCTAATTGTCTAACCGTCGGTAATTGAACTCCGCTTTTTAAATCTCCATTTAAAATAAGCCCTTTTATTTGGTCCTTTAATTGTATGTGTATTGTAAAATTACTCTTTCTTCTAATTTTTAAATCCATTATTCATCCCACTTTCTTTTATTGTATTATATTAATGATTCTATCTTATATATATTGTACTATATTTTTATGGCTTTTGCAAATTTGATAATATTAATTTAAAACAAAAAAAAACACAGGCAACTGCCTGTTTAGTTTATATTACATATATTTTTTATTGGAGGCGACGGGCGGATTTGAACCGCCGATAGAGATTTTGCAGACCTCTGCCTTACCACTTGGCGACATCGCCCAAAAAAAAATGGTGGCCGGAGGCGGACTTGAACCGCCGACACGGGGATTTTCAGTCACCTGCTCTACCGACTGAGCTATCTGGCCACGTATCTTTAACCATATATCTTTTTTAATTTTTAATGGCGGGAGTGACGAGATTCGAACTCGCGACCTCCTGCGTGACAGGCAGGCGCTCTAACCAGCTGAGCTACACCCCCATTAAATCATATTGTTAAAAAATTGGTGGACACAACTGGGCTCGAACCAGTGACCCCCTGCTTGTAAGGCAGGTGCTCTCCCAACTGAGCTATGCGTCCTTTTCCCTAACAACAAGACTTATTATACTATACAATCCCTTTTTCTTCAAACATAATAAGCCTTGTTTATGGCACTCCTGCTTCTTTTATTTTGTTATTACTCTTTTAGCTGGTAATTACTCCAATTTATACCTCTTCAATTTCATAATAAAGATGTTTGTAATTTAGTTTTTTTAATATATCCTTTATTGCTAAATCAACCCAGAACTTTACGTTGTCTACTGAGCTCCCATACCAAATATCGTCAGAAATCACTTCATCATTTTCATTAAAAATTTTAACTCTATACTTCATCTTTTTCTCCCCTTTCTGCATTTTCTACTACTAACATTTTATTTATTGCATTTAAATAAGCTTTTATACTAGCTTCTATTATATCTGTACTAGTTCCTATACCTAAAAAATTATATTTATTCCCTTTTATTTTAACTCTTGCTTCCCCTAATGTCTCCTTTTTTTCACTTGTTGCCTTAATCTTATAATCAATTAAAGTACATCCTGAATTAATAATTTTATCTATAGCTTTATACGCAGCATCTACAGGACCATCTCCTGTTGAAGTTTCCATATATTCTTTTTCATCTTTAGTTAATCTTATAACTGCATTTGGATACATACTTCCACTGGTAACACTTACATAATCCAATGCATATATCTTCTCCACAGTAGACCTTTCTCCTTCAATTATAGCACGAATATCTTCTTCATTAACTTCTTTTAAATTATCACATACATCTAAAAATTTTTGATACATTCTTTCAAATTCTTCTTTTACTAAATTATATCCTAACTTTTTTAATTTTACTTCAAATGCATGTCTTCCTGAATGTTTTCCTAAAACTATATTATCAACATTTCTTCCTATAGATTCAGGGCTCATAATTTCATACGTTGTTCTTTCTTTTAACACACCATCTTGATGAATTCCAGATTCATGCAAAAACACATTTTTACCTACAATTGGCTTATTCTTAGCTATATCAAAACCACTTACTAATTCAACTTTTTTGCTTGCATTATAGATCTTTTCTGTTTTTATATCTGTATAAATATCTTTATATAAATCCTTTCTAGTTGCTAAAATCATTACAATTTCTTCCATTGAAGCATTTCCTGCTCGTTCCCCGATTCCATTTAATGTACACTCTACTTGATCTGCTCCATTATCAATTGCAGCTAGTGAATTTGCAACTGCCAAACCTAGATCATTATGACAATGAACACTAACCTTTGCTTTTTTGATATTCGGAACATTTTCCTTAATAGATTTTATAAATTCTCCAAATTCTTTTGGTGTTTTATATCCAACTGTATCTGGAACATTTATTACTGTTGCACCTGCATCAATAACTTTTTCAAATATTTCATACAAAAAAGGTAATTCTGTTCTCCCTGCATCTTCCGCTGAAAATTCAACATCTTCAACATAACTTTTAGCTAATTTTACAGCTTTAACAGCTTTTTTGACTATCTCTTCCTTACTTAACCTGAGTTTAAACTCTCTATGTATAGGAGAGGTTGCTATAAAAGTATGTATCCTTGGATTTACAGCATCCTTTAAGGCTTTTGCCGCTATTTCTATATCTTTATTAGTAGCTCTAGCCAAAGCAGTAACAGTAGATTTTTTTAAAGTTTCTGATATCTCCTTTACTGCCTTAAAATCTCCCTTTGAAGCTATTGGAAATCCAGCTTCTATTACATCGACATTTAAATCTTCTAAAATCTTTGCCAATTCAACTTTTTCCTGTATAGTCATAGTAGCCCCTGGAGCCTGTTCTCCGTCTCTTAATGTAGTATCAAAAATTTCTATTTTTCTCAATAAAATCACTCCTAATATTTTTTTACTCTGACTTTTAACTTTAAATTTCATAATTAAGTTGTACACTTATTATAGTATAACTTATATTTTTTAATAAATCAATATTTTTATAAATATTTTAACATTTTATCTAATGTTTTTTTTCCTTTTTCTCTTATATCTTTATCTAAAGTCACTTCAGTTTTTTCTTCCTTTAAAGATTCAAATACATCTTCTAAATGCGTCTTTTTCATGTTGGGGCATATAAATCTATTTGATACTGTAAAGTATTCTTTTTCTGGGGCTTCACGTTTTAATTTATGAATCATCCCTTGTTCGGTTCCTACCAATATCTTTTTTGCATCAGTCTCCTTTACAAAATTAACCATTCCTCCTGTACTTAAAACTGCATCTGCCAATTCTGACACTTCGGCTTTACACTCTGGATGTACTATCAACTTTGCATCTGGATGTCTTTTTTTGGCCTCTTGTACTTCCTCAGGGGTAATTTTATCATGAACATTGCATTCACCATCCCATAATACAATCTCTTTATTTGTAACCTTATTTTTTACATATGCACCTAAGTTTTTATCTGGTAAAAAAACTAGTTTATCGTTATCAACATTTTTAACTATTGTTAATGCATTTGATGAAGTACAACAGATATCTATATTTGCTTTTACATCTGCATTTGTATTGACGTATGCTATAAAAGTATGTTCTGGATATTTTTTTCTTAATTCTTTTACATCTTCTGCTGTTATTGTATCAGCCATGGGACATCCTGCATCTATTCTAGGTAATAAAACTTTTTTATTAGGGTTTAGCATATGTGCTGTTTCCGCCATGAATCTAACCCCACAAAATACGATTATATCTGCCTCAACTTTTATAACTTCCTTAGCTAACTGTAGAGAATCTCCTGTAAAGTCTGCTATATTTTGAATATCTTCTGATTGATAATTATGAGCTAGTATCACCGCATTTTTTTCTTTTTTCAGCTTTTCTATTTTTTCTATAATTTTTTTGTTATTACTCATTTTATCCTCCCGTTTATAAATTTACAAAATTTTCTAATATTTTAAGTCCTGCATTATGGCTTTTTTCTGGATGAAATTGCATAGCCATAATATTTTCTTTTTCTATAACTGATGTAAAATCAATCATATATTCTGTTTTAGCTGCTGAAACATCTTCGCTTTCATCTATATAATAAGAGTGAACGAAATAGAAATACTCACCATTTTCCACTCCTTCTAATATCTTACTTTCTTTTGTCTTAGTTATATTATTCCAACCCATCTCAGGGATTTTATAACCTTTTTTGTTAGGGAACTTTTTTACATCTCCCTTTACTAAACCTAATCCTTTCTCAGTAGGATCTTCTTCGCTTTTTTCAAAAAGCAAGTGCAATCCTAAACATATTCCTAAAAGCGGTTTCTGTTTTGCCTGCTCTATAATTACATTTCGTAGTCCTAATTTATCGATATTTCGCATTGCATCTCCAAATGCGCCTACTCCTGGTAAAATTAATTTATCAGATTTTTTTATCTCTTTTATATCAGAACTTATTTTAACTTCATCAGTAAATTTGTTTAAAGCTCTTTTTACATTTGGAAGATTCCCCATTCCATAATCAATGATTACTATCATTTCATCTCCTTTTTTAATATTTTAGAAAAAAATTATATAATACTAATGATATATTCGTATAATATTTCAAACTATTTTTTATTTCTAAAAGATATTCAAGTTCAGTATTTTCTTTATCTTTTAATATAAAAAGATATAAAATATCTTTTAATTCATCTCGATTTTTTCCTATATTTTTCTCTATTATTTCTATGAATTCTATTTTTTCAAGATCAGAAAGCTTATCTTTTTTGCTTATATAATCATTAATCCCATTAATTATTAATGTCTTATTTTTTATATTATATTTTAGATTCTCTTTTTTATTTTTTTCTGTTTCTTGGTCAGGTTCTAAATATTTTTTTAGATATTCCCCTATATCTGTGTAATTAACTTTTTTTTCTAATATTTCTTCAGTTATCTTTTCATGGGATAACTCCTTTTTGAATTTTAATATATCCTCTATGTTTCCTTCAAAAAAGTGAAATATTTTTTTAGAAACTTTTAGTTCATCTGCACTCAACGCTTTAAAATCTATTATAAAAGATCTAGACTTTATAGTAGGCAATATATTTATCATATCATTTGTGAGCATTATAAAAAAAGTATCTTTAGGAGGCTCTTCTATTGTTTTTAAAATAGCATTTGCTGCTTCTACTTTTAATCTATCAGCCTGTTTTATTATAAAAACTTTTTTGCTGTTTTCATTGTAGCTCGATTGAACCGCCTCTTTTATCATATCCCTTACTTGATCTACCTTTATAATTCCTTTTTCAGGTTCGATAATCTCTAAATCGGCGTAAACCATCTTATCTATATTCCTACATATTCTGCAATTATCACAATAATCATCTTCAATTTCATTACAGTTTAGGATTTTAGCAAACCCCTTTGCAAATTCAAATAAATTCACACCAGTTTTTCCTGCAAAAAGATAAGTCCCAGAATTAATACCTTTTTTAGACTCCATTTTCAGCAGTTTTTTTACTCTTTTATTTCCTACTAAATTATCTATGCCCACTATCTTTCAGCCTTGTCTAACTTTTTTAATATATCAAGATTATCCAATGCCATTCCAGTTCCAAAAACAACAGATTGCAATGGGTTATCTGCAATATGAACAGGAAGTTGTGTATTATTTGAGATTAACTTAGGAAAATTTCTAATCAAGGCTCCTCCTCCTGTCATAACAATTCCTTTATCTACTATATCGGCTGATAATTCAGGTGGAGTTTTTTCCAGAACTTTTTTAACATCACTAACTATTATCATTAGAGAATCATGTATGGCTTCTAATACCTCATTTGAATTAAGTGTTATTGTTTTAGGTAATCCTTCTATTAGATCTCTTCCCTTTACTTCTACTGATTCTTCTTCTTCCAAAGGCAAAGCAGAAGCTATTTTTATTTTTATATATTCCGCTGTTTTATCTCCGATTAATAAATTATACTCTTTTTTGACATACTTTATTATATCTTCATCAAAATTATTACCTGCAGTTCTTACTGATCTATTAACAACAGTTCCACCTAAAGAAATAACTGCAACATCAGCAGAACCACCTCCTATATCTAAAACCATGCTTCCCTCAGGGGCCGCTATGTCAATCCCTGCACCTAAGGCTGCAGCTCTAGCTTCTTCTATCAAAAAAGCTTTTTTGGCTCCAGCAGCTAAAGTAGCCTCTAATACAGCTCGTTTTTCAACTCCTGTTACTTCAATAGGTACACATATCATTACCTCAGGAGAAAAAATACTATGATTCCCAAAAACTTTTTTTATAAAGTATCTTATCATTCCCTCGGTTATATCATAATCTGCTATAACTCCTTCTCTAAGAGGACGAACAGCAATAATATTATCCGGTGTTTTACCTATCATATCTCGTGCTTCTTTTCCTACTGCTAAAACCTGTTTAGTTCCTTTTTCTACTGCAACTACAGAAGGTTCGTTTAAAACAACTTTACCCTTATGAAATACTAAAGTATTTGCTGTTCCTAAATCTATTCCTATTCTTTTTTTAATGCTAAACATATTTCTCATCTTATTTTTAACTTTTCCTTTTCCCATCATCTTCACCTTCTATTCCTTTTTTTAATATATTTTTAATTTTTTCTTCTTGATCCGTATAATAATAATATGCAATCAATGCTTCAAATGCTGTTGCATTTTTATATTCTTTATAAGTACAAGATTTCGGACATGATTTTATTTTGCTGTTTCTAGCTCGTTTAGAAATATATTTTGCTCTTTCGCTTAAGTTATCTTTTATAAGTTCATATATCTTACTTTGGGAATTTCCTCGCACATATTTTCGTACTAAATTATTTAATTTCTTAACTTTATAATTTTTTTTTACAAAAAAGTTTCGTACTTCTAATTCCCATTTAGCATCTCCTAGGTAAGCCAACGCCAAATTATTTAACTCCTTTATCTTTTTATACTCCACGAACTCTTTTCCTTTCCATCTTTTATTTCTATATCTAAATCTTTTAACCTATCTCTTATTTCATCTGCTAATCCCCAGTTTTTTTCTTTTTTTGCTTTCATTCTTATATCCAACAAAAGTTCAACTAAATCTCCTGTCAAATTATCTTCCTGAGTTCTTTTTCGATTTAATTTCACACCGAGAATATTTTGCATTATATCAATTATAAAATCTTTTATATGAGATAAAGTTTTCTGATCTTTAGCTTTATCTTCACTTAATTTCTTATTTACCTCTTTTATTAATTTAAAAATGACCCCCAAGGCCTTGGCCGTATTAAAATCGGTATCCATTGCTTGTTTAAATTCTTCTATATTATTAATATATAAAGATTTTAAATCATGATCAGTAGGTGAATCTTCATTTTGACCTAAAAACTCATCTATTCTGAAAATAGTATTTTCTATTCTTTCTAAACTTTTTTGAGCATTACTCATTTCTTCTTCATTAAAATCAATAGGGTTTCTATAATGAGAACTCAACATAAAAAACCTGATAACTCTTCCCTCATATTTTTCTAAAATATCTTTTAGAAGAAAGAAATTCCCCTCTGATTTGGACATTTTTTCTCCATTTATATTCAAGTAACCATTATGCATCCAATATTTAGCAAAAGTTTTTCCGGTTAAAGCTTCTGATTGAGCTATTTCATTTTCATGGTGAGGAAAAATTAAATCTTGTCCTCCGCCATGTATATCAAAAGTATCTCCTAAATATTTTTTACTCATAACCGAACATTCTAAATGCCATCCTGGTCTTCCCTTCCCCCAAGGAGATTTCCAACTAGGTTCCCCTTTTTTGCTTTTCTTCCATAAGGTAAAATCAATAGGATCCTCTTTTTGGAGATTTTCTTCTATTCTAGCTCCAACTTTTAAGTTTTCTATATTTTGATGAGAAAGTTTTCCATAGTCTTTAAATTTTTTAACTCTAAAATATAAATCCCCTTCATTTTCATAAGCATAGTCTTTATTTTCTAGATCTTTTACTAAATTTATCATCTCTTGTATATTATCTGTTGCCCTTGGATGTATACTGTTTTTTTCATCTATATTTAAATCTTTTGTATCCTCAAAATATTTTTCGATATATCTATCAGCAATTTCTTTTACTGATACTCCTTCTTCATTTGCTTTTTTTATCATTTTATCATCTATATCTGTAAAATTTTGAACATATTTCACATTATATCCTTCATATTCAAGATACCTTCTAACAGTATCAAAAAAGATAATTGGTCTTGCATTTCCAATATGAATACGATTATATACCGTTGGACCACATACATACATATTTACCTCGTCTTTATTCTTAGGTATAAAATTCGTTAGTTTATTTTTCATGGTATCATGTATTTTTATCATTTTATTCTCCCTTATTACTAATTTCAAGTCCTAAAATTATCATCTTTTTTATTGCCTTTTTTGAAATATCTAGTTCGAATTTTAAACTTTCATCTGAACTTTTTCCTGTTATTTCAAATTCAATATTACTGAAATCAAAATTATTTAAATTTTTATCATTATTTTTATCTAAATCTTCTAAGTTTACTTTTGAATATAAAAAACTATCTTTTGGAATCTCGATATTTTTATCTGCTTTATTTATAACATCGTTTATAAATAGATGATTTTCCTGTGGAATTAATTTTAAATTGGGATTAATTATATACTCTTCTCCCTGTTTTGAAATTCCAAGTTTATTTAATGTTTTTTCGAATCTCGATCTATTTTTAAGATTTGACATTAATCTTAACTTATCAAAGTTAGAATAATCAAAAAGTATTTCATTTCCTAAATCATCAATTAATTCTGGAATTTGAGCTCCTAAAAACATCTTCGATAACTGATTATAGTCTATTCCCTGTTCTTTTTTTATTTCTTCTAATACTTTCTTAGAAATATTAGAAAAACTATTATTTGAAAAATATAATCTGTTTTGGTCTACAAATTCAGTTAATTTTCGATTTTCAATTTTTTCACTATCCATCGAAGTAAAAATTTCATCTTCCCCTTCTAATTCCATAAAAACCTTTAATCTTTCAGATTTATAATCATAATTATAATAAGTCTTCAAAAATCTCACTTTGTTACTGTAATTAGTGTTTTTATCTTGCTTTATAGCTTTATATATTTGCTTAAAATCTACTATTCCAAAATTTTTATTTTTAGATTTCATTTTTTCATATTCTGAAATTAATTCTTGGTTTAATTTATTTTTTTTCATTTTTTCTAAATGGTCTATTATTTTCTTTTCAGAAAATGATATCAAAAAATATGATTTGATTGGTTTTAAAAATATTTCTAAATCTTCTATTCCCTCAAAAGAACCTGTTTTATCCGCCTCTTTTAAACCTTTAGTAAAAGATTTAATATATTGCTCTTTTAATTTATAATTATTTAAATTTGTCTTATCAAAATACTTATATAAATTACTTCTAAATGGAAGATAATAATTTCCAACATTTAAACCCATTAATATGTTCATATCTTTTAGGGATTTAGTCTTTAGATCTCCAGCTATTTTACTAATAAAAAAACTTTTTTGAATATATTTATCTAGCTCTTTTAATTCATCATATCCGTCTTCTTGTATTACACCATTTTCTAGCATAAGTTTTTCAATATCTTTAAATTCCTCTTCTAATTTTATATCTTTTTCCCCATAAACAAACATATTTGTATCTTCTGTAATAAAAATGCTTGGATCTGTATTACAATAATTAATATATAAACCTGTTCCCAATGCTAATATAACTAATATGATTCCTATTATTTTCTTCATCACTTGTTTTCCTCCCTATATGGACATTCTTTTATCTCTCTCTCGATACACTCTAATTTTTTCATTAAAGGATCTGGTAAATCTAGATGATCTAAATTAAATATTTCTCTCTTAATCTTTTCATCTCCTATTTTAACTATTCTCCCTGGAACTCCAACTACAGTTGAATTTTCAGGTACATCAGATAATACTACTGCATTAGCCCCTATATTTACATTACTTTCTATTGTAAATGAACCTAAAACCTTAGCACCTGCTCCAACAACAATATTATTTTTTAAAGTAGGATGACGTTTCCCGGTTTCCTTTCCATTTCCACCTAATGTTACCCCTTGATATAAAACAACTTCATCTCCTATTTCTGTTGTTTCTCCTATTACCACGCCTGCTCCATGATCTATAAAAAATCTTTTTCCTATAACGGCTTTAGGATGAATTTCTATATGAGTAAAAATTCTAACGATAAACATTATGAAATATGGAAAAAAAGGTATTTTTAACTTTACTAAAAAATGTGCTACTCTATATGCCAATATAGCATGTAAGCCCGGATAAAATAGTAAAATTTGCAAATAATTTATTGCTGCAGGATCTTTTTCCTTTATTATTTTCATATCTTCAAACATTATTTCCTCCAACTTTTTTGTTTTTTAACTTTATCTTATCTCTTTTTATTAAGGTATATTTCTATACTGTCTATTAAGGCATCCCAACTTGCTTGTATTATATTTTCCGATACTCCAACAGTTCCCCATTTGTCGCCACTCTTTTTATCTTGAGTTTCTATGAGTACTCTTACTTTAGCTGCCGTTGCATCTTTTCCATTTAAAACTCTTACTTTATAATCAATTAACTCAATATTTTTAATTTCTGGATACTTGTTCTCTAAAGCCTTTCTCAATGCTCTATCTAATGCATTTACAGGCCCATCACCTTCTGAAACAGTATGTTCAATGTGATTATTAATATCTAATTTAACAGTTGCCTCTGAAATCATATGCTTTGAAGTATTTTTTTCTATAATCATTCTAAAGTTTTCTACGTCAAAAAAGTATTTTCTGGTTTTCATAGCTTTTTTGAGCAATAACTCAAACGAACCATCTGCTCCTTCAAATTCATATCCTTCATTTTCTAATTCTTTAACTAATTTTATTGTCTCTTTTACGGCGTTATCTGTTTTATCTAGTTCAATACCAAGCTCTTCTGCTTTGCAAATGATATTGCTTTTCCCAGCTAAGTCAGAGACTAAAATATTTCTTTTATTTCCAATTGATTCCGGTGAAATATGCTCGTAAGTTTTAGGATTTTTCATTACTGCACTTACATGAATCCCACCTTTATGTGCAAAGGCATTTCCTCCAACAAAAGGCATGTTTTCTGCTGGATTTAAATTTGCAATTTCACTTATATATCTTGAGACCTTAGTCAAGTTTTTAATATTATCTTTTCCTATTGTTTCATAACCTTTTTTTAAAGTTAAATTTGGAATAACTACACACAGGTTAGCATTTCCAGTTCTCTCGCCATATCCATTAATAGTTCCTTGAACTTGAACTGCACCCTGTTTAATTCCCTCTAAAGCATTAGCAACTGCTAATCCTGAATCGTTATGAGGATGGATCCCCAAAGGAGTATTCATTGTTTTTTTAACTTTTTTGACAATATCCCCTAACTCATCATATACCATTCCACCGTTGGTATCTGCTAACACAAGCATATCAGCACCACCTTTTTGGGCTGCTTTCAAGACTTTCATTGCATATTCTGGATTAGCTCTATATCCATCAAAAAAATGCTCGGCATCAAAATATACTTCTTTTATCTCTTTTTTGAGATATGCTATTGAATCTGTGATTAATTCTAGATTTTGTTCTAAGCTAATACCTAAAGCTTCTTCAACATGTAAATCCCAACTTTTCCCAAAAATAGTTACTACATCTGGAGAGGATTCTATTAATTTTTGTAAATTATAATCAGTTTCTAAAGTATTTTTAGGATGCATTGTACTTCCAAACGCAGCTATTTTAGAATTTTTTAATTTAGTCATTTTTATTAATTTAAAAAATTCTTCATCCCTTGGATTTGAACCTGGCCACCCACACTCAATACAATCTATATTTAATTTATCTAATTGTTTAACTATTCTTAACTTATCCTCAACTGAAAAAGCTATCCCTTTCATCTGGGATCCATCTCTTAAAGTTGTATCATAAATACTTATTTTTCTCAATTTTAATCCTCCCTAAATAAAAATGTTTTCTTTCTAATAATTTCGTATTAAGTCATACTTCGAAAAAATAAAATAATATATATTTTAATATCTTAACAAAGTATGACTTTTTAATATTTTAAATCTAATAATTTTATTATTTTTTTAATTTATCTAAATCTTCTGGAGTAGTAACTTTTATATTTCCATAACTACCTTCAATTATTTTTACTTTTCCTCCTATATTTTCAACTAAAGAAGAGTCATCAGTTCCTAAAAAATTATCTTTTTTTGCTTTTTTATAGGCTTTTAAAATTATATCTTGTCTAAAAACTTGTGGAGTTTGAACTGCAATTAAATTTTCCCGTTTAGGAGTAGATTCAACTATATCTCCACTTACTTTTTTGATAGTATCTTTTACCTTTACTCCAACTACTACTCCTGATATTTCACTTTTTTTATTTAAAATTTCATAAGCTTTATCAATATATCTATCTTTCAAAAAAGGTCTTACACCATCTTGAATAGCTACCAATGAATTTTGGGAAGAGCATTTTTCTATTATTTTTAATCCATTAAATATAGAATCTTGTCTTTCTTTTCCACCTGCAACCACCTTAATTATTTTTTTTATTTTATATTCTTTTATAAGGTCTTTCACTTTTTCTATATAATTTTTATTTGTTACAACAATAATATCTGTTATTTTATTATTACCCTCAGCTCTTTGAAGGGTACTTATAAATAAAGGTTTTCCTTTATACTCCAAAAATTGTTTGGGATATCCTAATCCCATTCTTTTCCCTACTCCTGCTGCTGCTAATATAAAATAATATTTCATACTATCTTTTCACCTTTCCAAAAATCATTCTTCCGGCATCTGTGGGGTAAACACTAGTTACAACTAAAGTTATTGTCTCACCTAAAAATTCTAATCCATCTTCAGCAACAACCATTGTTCCATCGTTTAAATAACCAACTGCTTGTCCCTCTCTATCACCCTTTTTCATAAGTTCAATTGTTAATTCTTCATTAGGTATAACCACAGGTTTTAAGGCATTTGATAATTGGTTTACATTTAAAACTTTTACTCCTTGTATTGTGGCAACTTTATTTAAATTAAAGTCTGTTGTTATTACATCCCCTTTGAATTCTTTCCCTAATTTTACTAATTTTGCATCTACTTCTTGAATATCTTCATAATCTTTATCTATTATTTTTATATCTATTTTATCTTCTTTATTTTGTAGATATTTTATTAAATCCAATGCTTCTCTTCCTTTAGCTCTTTTCATATTATCTTTTGAATCAGCTAAAACTTGTAATTCTTCAATTACAAATCTAGGAATTATAATATCTCCTTCTACAAATCCTGTTTTTAAAATATCAATTATTCTTCCGTCAATAATAGCACTTGTATCTAAGATCTTATCCCTTCCATTCTTACTCTTTTTCTCTCGCATTTTCCACTTTTGATATATTATTTCTACAATATTATCAACTCCCCAACCTAGTAAAGCTGCTGCCACTAAATAAGCCAGTTGATTTTGATCGCTTCCATATTCATATGCTATAAATATAAAAAATAATATAAAAAATAAACCCCTTGTTCTTGTCATACTTCATCTCCTTTGTTTTTTAATCGTAATAAATTTTTAAAACATCTCCATTTCTAATTTTATCAATGTACTCTGCTTTTTTGCCATTTAACTCTAATTTCAACATTCCTCCTTTCTTTTTATTTTCTACAAAATAGTCAAGATCATGTTCTTTAAAGATATCTGAGACAATAGGCAAATTTTCCTTTGCAGTTTTAAAAACAAGCTCATCTCCATCTTTAATTTCATAATTTTGCATGAGTTTAGTTTCATTCTTATAAAAAGAACTAGAAACTGTACCTAAGTCAACCTTTTTTGAGTTGACAGTCACAATAACTTTTTGTCCCACTGTTTCATCTAAAATATCCTTTATCTTGAACTTTTTTGACAAATCTTTTTTGATGGTTAATTTATCTCCATCATTTATAATAATATTATTTTGTAGCTTTTCTCCATTTCTGTAAACAGATATAACTGGTATTTCTATATGTTTTGATTTTCCATCTATTTTAAAATTAATAATTTTATTTTTTCTACCTAATTTATTTAATATGTCTAATACTGTATATTTTTCTTTAAAAGTTATTTCATCTCTATCTTTAAATATATAATCTTTAGTTTTAATTTTATTATTGATTTTTATATCTCTTTTTATTTCATGAGGTTTATCATCTACCATTATTTTCATCTTTCCTATCTCTTCTGATAGATCACCTAATTTATAGACTGCATCACGTCCTTGTCTTGGATATTTCAAATCTATTTTTGCTCCAGATGATATTTTATATTCTAAATCTTTATGCTCACCATTTACCTTTATCAGAGCTGGCTTTCCTGGTTCTCCTTTTATAACTTTTAGCTTTGAATTGACTTTTAATGTCAATGGATTTCCAGGTTTGCTATATAACTTTTTTGAATCTATCCCCGAAGAAAGCAAAGCATCCATTACAGTTACTTTATCTTCAACTGAAAATATTCTATTTGTCTTTTTATTTATAATCACATTTATAATATGAAAGCCTTTTTCATTCATCCCCATATTTGCAATTCCAACTGGCGTAACATACTCAGAAGTTTTCATAACTCCTGTTCTATCTTCTAAGTTTTTAATACTCTCTGTTCCTCTAACAGCTACTCTTGCACTGGATAAAGATATTCTATTTGCAATCTTTTGAGAAAGGTTAACTGTCTGACTTCCTCCCCCTATTAATATAATGGCTTTTGTAGCTTTCCCATTTACTTCTAATATTTTTGTAACTATCTTTTCTGCTAACTCTTCGACTTTATCTTCAATAACTTTTAAAATTTCATCTTTTTCTAATTTATTTTTTAAACCTAATACATCTGTGTATTCTATATATTCAACATCTTTGCTTAATTTCCTTTTTATTTTTTCAGCTTCCTTAAACTCTAAAAGATATTCTTCTGAAATAACCTCTGTAATTTCATCTCCAGCCATTGGAACCATTTCGTAACCCACTATTTTTCCATCAGCTGTAATTGCAATATCAGAAGTTCCTGCTCCAATATCCACTAAAGCTAAATTTAATTTTCTCATATCAGCAGGAATAACTACATTTATTGCAGCAATTGGCTCTAAAGTTAGATTTATAATATTTAAATCTGCCTTTTTTGCCATTGTATACATGCTATCTACAACTATTTTTGGCAAAAAAGTAGCTAAAATTTCAACTTCCAGAGTTTCTCCTTTTTGATATAATGGATTTTTAATTTCTTGTCCATCGAGTTTATATTTAACCACGGTGTAACCTACACAATGGTATTCATCTTCTTGAGATTCTAGATTTAATAAACTATTTTGTATACTTTCTAACTCTACTGTTTGCATTATATCCTTTGTTATTTCATTTTCAGGATCTATCTCCTCTTTGGCTATTCCTTTTTTGGTAACCAAAGCTCTTCCTGCAACAGCCACTGCTACATCTTTTAATTGTATATTATTTTTTTCTTCTAACTCTTTTTTGACTTTTAAAACAGTTTTCGTTACTTTTTCTATATCGTGGATTTGTCCGTCTTCCATAGCACGCGTTTCATGTTCTTCTATTTTTAAATCTTCTACAATTATTTTATCATTTATGCTTTTAGCTAATATTCCTACAACATTTCTAGTTCCTACATCTAGAGCAAATATTTCCTTCACATAGACCCCCTTTTTCAAATATTAAAGTTTTACTTTAATTTAGCAACTGTTACTCCTAGCCCACCTTCATTGGCATTTCCATTTCTAAAACTTTCTACATATGGACTATTTTTTAAGTGTTTTTGTATTGCCTTTCTCAAAACTCCTGAACCTTTTCCATGGATTAAAAATACCTCTTGGTAACCATTTAAAGTTGCACTATCTAAATATATATCAACTTCATATTTAGCCTCTTCTGAGTCCATTCCTCTTAAATCTATTTCGCTTTTAACTCTATTTTTTTTAACAGAATAACTACCTGTTGATTTTTTCTCGTTTTTTGAATTTATTTTTTTTACATCTTTCATATCAACCATCATTTTTAATATTCCAGCTTGTACTTGTACTTGTCTTTTTTTATTATTTATTCTTAATATTTCCCCTTTTGAATTTAAACTTTTTACAAAAACTTCTTCGCCTTCTTCTAAATCTCGTCTTAATTTTTGTTTTTTCTCTTTTTTTACTCTCTTCTTTTTATCCTCTAGTATTCCTTGCTGTAGCATATTTAAACTTTTTTGAGTTTTTTTCGCATCTTCTTTTTTCTTTTCTTGTTTATCTATTTTATCAACTAAAGCTCTTGCTTTACCTTGAGCATTTTTAACAACTTCTTCTGCTTCTTGATAAGCTTTTTTGAGAATATCATTTTTTTCTTTTTCTATTTTATCTAATTTATTTCCATATTCTGTCTTTAATTTTTCAACTTGTTTTTCCAATCTGCTTATTCTAGCTTTATCTTTATTAATTTCCTCCTGTTTTTCATGGATATTTTTTATCATATCTTCAACTTTTTTATCTTCATCACTTATATATCCCTCAGCCATAGTTACAATTTCTTCATTCATTCCAACTTTTCTGGCTATAGTTAAGGCATTACTTTTCCCAGGAATACCTATTATTAATCGATAAGTTGGCGATAATGTTTCTACATCAAATTCCATAGAGGCACTTTTAACTCCCTTTTCATTATAGCTATATGCTTTTACTTCACTATAATGAGTCGTTATTATAGACTTAGGACCTTTTTTTCTCAAATAATCTATCACCGCCATTGCAAAGGCAGCTCCCTCGATGGGGTCAGTTCCAGATCCTAATTCATCTAATAAAATTAAACTATCTCTATCTATTTCATTTATTATTTCATCTACATTAGCTAAATGACTTGAAAATGAAGATAAATTTTGTTCTATGCTTTGTTCATCTCCTATATCAGCAAAAATACCGGAAAAAACTCCAATTACAGTTAACTCATCAGCTGGTATTGGTATCATTGCTTGGGTCATGGCTGTTAATAATCCTGTTGTTTTTAGCGTAACTGTTTTCCCTCCTGTATTTGGTCCAGTAACTAACATAGTATCAAATCGTTTACCTAACTCAAATGATATTGGCACTACTTCGTCCTCTGGTATTAAAGGATGTCTGGCATCCTTTAAACTCAACTCTTTTTTGTTAGTAACTTTAGGGATATTACAATTATTTTCAATTGAATATCTAGCCTTGGCATTCATTAGATCTAATTTTATTATCTCTTGAGTTAAGTTTTTTAAGTTTTTAGTATTATTTCGAATTGTATCTGTCAATCTAAGAAGTATCTTTCTTATCTCTTCTCTTTCCTTTACCTCTTGAGTTCTAAGTTTATTATTTAAAGATACAACGTCTATTGGTTCTATAAAAATTGTTTGTCCACTTCCAGACCTATCGTGTTCTATTCCTTTAAATTTATCTTTATATCCTGATTTTATTGGCAAAACCCTTCTGCCATTTTTTATAGTTATCAATTTTTCCTGTATCATTTTATTATACTTTTCATTGGCCATTATGCCTTCGAATTTTCTCTGGATATTTTTCATTATTAAAACTTTATTTTTTCTAATATTTTGTAGCTCCAAAGTGGCATCGTCTTTTATCTCATGATTTTCATCTATAGCTTTATTTATTAAATTTTCAATACCTTTGTATTTAGGTATATTTTCATATTTTTTATTTAAACTACCATATTTTTCTTTAACTTCTTCAAATACATCTTGGATTTCTCTAAATATTCTCAAGTTTTCTTTTATCTGATAGAGTTCTTCTGGTTCCAAAAAAGTTCCTATTAATTGAATCCTGTCAATAGCATTTTCTACATCTTTTATACCCTTTAAATCTATATCTTTATCTGAATCATATCTTAAAAGATCAATATAATCCCTAATTATGTTAAACTCTCTTACTATTTTATTATAATCTGTTATTGGCTCTAAATCTATTATCATTTCAATTGTTTTTTCTGCATGTGCATAATTTGATAATCTATCTTTTACCTTATCAAATTCTAACACTTTTAAACTATGCTGGTTCATAATTTCCTCCTATAAATATAATACCTTATTTTACTACAATTATAACATATTTAGGATTTTTTTTCTAACAAAAATAATGATTTAGATAATCTATTAATAATTTACAAATCTTATCACTTATTTTATTTTTTTATTTTAATTTGAATAATAAATATTAGACAATTATTAAGATTAAATGTATAATATTATCATAAGTAATATT
>JBNJFI010000017.1:0-29739 GCA_051746725.1 Fusobacteriota bacterium | reverse complement strand
CAACCTGTTTTTCTTAATTTATATCCCATACTCCCACCTAATAGACCTACTCCCATTATTCCAATTATCATATAATCTCTCCTTTATATAAATATTTTAATTTTATTTGATAATAACCCCTTATATTCTTTGGCCACACATAAATAAATATTATTTAAAGATAAATAAATTTAACTGCAAAGGCCTTCATTTGCATTATATTAAAATTAATTCTAGGTTATCTAGTAAATATCCTTATCTGATTTTTCGGGATATAACATTGCTCCAAAATAAGAAGTTAGAGGAACAGAAACTACTATTCCAATACTCCCAGCTAAACTTTTTAAAATTTCAGTTGCAATAAACTCAAAATTAAATATCCGAATTAGTGGAAAATTTTGTTTTGATAATATAAATAAAAGTATTGTAAATAAAGATCCTCCTAAATAAGCTAAAACCAAAGTATTTACCATTGTTCCTATTATATCTCGCCCGATATTCATTCCTGATTTAAATAAGTCTCGCTTTGAAATATTAGGATTATTTTGATATATCTCATTTAAAGAAGATGAAATGGAAATAGCAACATCCATAATTGCACCTAAGCTCCCTATTATTATACCGGCTGAAACTAACTCTTTTACAGCAATACCTTCAAATAAGTTAGAAGCATAAAGCGATTCAAGGCTTGAATATCCACTCAATCCTAACCAGTTTACGAAGATATATGACAGAAACCCTGCAAAAATAACTCCTATGCTTGTACCTAGTAATGATATTTTCCCTTTTATATTTAATCCTGTGATGAAAAAAATTGTCAAAAAAGAAGCTAAAACAGAAAAAATTACGGCAACTAAAATAGGAGAGTATCCTTTTAATAAAAGAGGAAACACTAAATAAAAAATTAAAGAAACGGTTCCTAAAAGTGCCAGTAAAGCTTTTACGCCACTTTTTTTTCCAATAATTAAAACTATTGCTATAAATAATAATAATAGAAAAATAAGCTTATTTCGCTTATCTTGATCTATTATATTATATTGATAGAGACCATCAGTATTAGATATATAAATAACAACATTGTCTCCCTCGTCATAATAAGTATTATATTCAGTTTCTTTGAAAATTGGATGATCGATAATAACTTTTTTGCCTTTAAATTCACCTGTCTTAATTTCAACGATTGTTTTTAATTTTTTTTCTAAATCAGTTTCAACATCTAAAGGAGAGGATTCTCCAATTATACGTATAATTTTTCCTTTTTCATAGTATTCCTTTGTATTATTAATAATATTATCTTTTTCATTTTGTGCAAAACTAAAAGTAGTAATTAAAATTACTAATATAAAAATTATTCTTTTCACCTATCACACATCCTTTTTTGTAAAGTTTTCATCTACTATTTTTAATCCATCAATTGCAGCACTTATTATTCCTCCAGCATATCCAGCTCCTTCACCTATGGGATATAAATTTTTGATATTTATAGATTCTCCCTTTTTATCTCTTAGAATTCGTATTGGTGAAGAGGTTCTGGTTTCAACACCTAATAAGTTCGCTTTGGATGATATGAATTTTTTGTTTTTACTCCAATATTTAAAAGCCTTTTTTAAATTTTGAGTAATAAATTCAGGGAATACTTTATTTAATTCATATGATTCTAAATTCATTCTATAACTAGATTTTATTTTATATTTGGTTTTTTTATCTTTTAAAAAATCAGTAAGATTTTGATATATCGTTCCATATTTTCCCATTATGTTATAGACTTTTTTTTCAAGTTGTGCTTGATACTCCATCCCAGAAAAAATATCATTTCCAAATTCATTTTTTTTAATTCCTACAACAATTGCAGAATTAGAAAAGTCACCATCTCGCTTGCTATTACTCATTCCATTAACTAAAGAAGTATTCTTTTCAGAAGCAGCATTTACTATTTCCCCGCCTGGACACATACAAAAGCTAAATGTTCCTCTTTTTTGCTTTTTATTATTATATGTAAATTTATAAGAAGCTGATTTTAAAAGTGGATGATTATAATGTTTTCCATATTGCATTTTATCTATTTCAACTTTAGGATGTTCTATTCTAGTCCCCATGGCAAAATTTTTATTTTCCATGGCAACGTTATTATTATATAACATTTTATATGTATCTCGGGCGCTGTGACCAATTCCTAAAACAAGATGTGAAATCTTTATATCTTTAGAATTGTTTATTTTGATACTACAAATCTTTTTATTTTTTATATTAATATCTGTTAATTTTGAGTTAAAATAAAATTCTCCTCCAAGATTTATTATTTTTTCTCTTAAATTTTTTACAACAATTTGAAGTTTATCAGTTCCTATATGTGGCATATAATCATATAAAATATCTTGGTTTGCTCCGGCTTTATAAAATTCATTAAACACCTTCGATTTATAATCGCTTTTAATTCCTGTGCTTAACTTTCCATCTGAAAAGGTTCCGGCTCCTCCCTCTCCAAATTGCATGTTAGACTCTTCATCTAACTTCCCAGAATCCCAAAATTTAATAACAGATCTTTTTCTGTTTTCTACTTTTTCACCTCTTTCAAATATAAGAGGTTTAAATCCCAATTCCGCTAATCTTAAGGCAGAAAATAACCCTGAAGGACCAGTTCCAATTACAGCAATAGTTCCATCTATTTTTTTGGGTTTTATTTTTGTTTTTATTTTTTCTTTTGAAATTTTTAACTTACTTTTAGGCGAAATATTAATTTTATTTTTTAAAGTTATCTCTAAATTATAAACGATTTTTATATTATTAGTGTTTCTGCTATCAATAGATCGTTTTAAATAATTCAAATCCTTAACATTAGATCGAGTTATTCCCTGTCTCTCTAATCGTTTCCAGATAGTTTTAGTTTGATTTTTATTTAACCCAATTATCATATTGTTATATATTACTTTCACATTTACCTTCTTTCTTATATCATAAATTTTAGGATTAATTTTATAAATCCACCATCTCAGAAAACTTTTTATCAAAAAAGTTATTAATTTTTTTTTGCCTTTTTTGAGTTTCATTCTTAATTTGCCTTTTTACTAAATTTTCGATATAAATAATTTCTTTTTCATCTTCAGGATAATAGATCAGAGTATTTTTTAATGGAGTTGCATATAATTCTAAGTCCTTCCCCTTTGTCTTACCATTATATTTAAACCATTCATAAAAAAATGATGAATTTAAATAACCTAATATATAAAATAAACTTATATCTCTTTTATTTTCTTTTTTTGTTAAAAAATATATATCTGCACTTCCATAGAAACTTTTTTCTGTATAAGCAAACAAATCTTTATTCCCTCTTTGCTTTCCAATTATTTTTTCATTTTCAAATATCTCTTTTTGTCGACACCAATGTAATTTATACCAATCAATCCTTCCTAGTCTTACTTCTCTTCTTTTAGAAAGTTTATCCTTATATTTTGCAACATGATTTTTAATGTTTTGATTTGGAGTCGCATCTCTGTCTAAGTATAAAACCCAAGATTGATTTTCATTTTTAATTTTATAATCAGAAATATCCTTACTCTTGTACCAAGGTTTTAAGTACTCTTTAAATTCTTCTCGGTATTCATCTAAAATAAAAGCATCATCACACCCAGTTACAATTCCTTGATTTATATTAATTAATTCTTTTAAATAAACTGTCTTGTCGTTTTTTATTTGATTAAAAAGATTAATCTTTTTTTTAGAAGCCAAAATGATTTTGTTATTTTGAGAATAAATATAATTATTTTTAATAATTATATTTTCATCAGGAATTTTCATATTAATCTGAATATTTTCATTAGTTTTTTCTATAGAAAAAATCATATTATGTTGTCCCAAAGCATTTTTAAAAACTGATTTCTGAAAATCTTCAATATAAAAAAAAGCTCCTTCTTCTTTTACTTTTTTTCTGAGTTTTTTAGAATTATCTGCTTTTAACCAATAATTCGTAGTAATATATGTTAATATCCCCTCTTTTTTGAGAATATCCATCCCTTTTTCAATAAAAAAATAAAAATAATCCATTTTACCTTCATAATATTTTCTTCCAAATTCTGTTTTTTTTATCTCCTTAAATTTAGATCGATTTCCCTTTTCGCCAAAATAAGGAGGATTCCCTATTACTATATCAAATTTATCTTTTATATCAAGAATTAAAGAATTCTCATTATTAAGATTTAATTCTCCTGATAAATTATATTTTTTTAATATAGTTTTTAACCTTTTTTGAGAAATCCCTAGAGCTTCCTTGTCTATGTCATAACCAGTTATCCAAGAAGAAAAATATTTATATTCTCCAAAATATATCTTGCTTATTCGAATCAAAAATTCCAAGGCTTCTACTAAAAAATTCCCCGTACCACATGAAATATCTATTAGTTTTAGATTTTTTAAAGCCTCTTTATTGTTTTTATTATTAAAATATCTTTTAAAAGAAATTGCAAGCATTTTCCTAGTAATTTTTATTGGAGTGTATTTTATATACTTGGTATTTTTTTTATTCTCATATATTTCACTAATTTTATAACCTTTATCTTTCAAAGAATTCCTCTCTTTCTTTTAATAATTTATAACCCCATATACTAAAATAACTTATAACATAAGCTATAAGCTGAATTATAATATGTATCCCAATCTTTTTTGAAATTATTAATGACAAAATTGCTGTAATATTTATATAAAAACTAAAAGTTAAAATTTGTTTTAAATTTAATTTGATATATTTAATATTGAAAAAAGTATATAACAATACAAAATTAACTGTAGATGCCGTGGCTGTGGCAAGAGCCAATCCTCTATGTTGTAAGATATCCACTAAAAGATAATCTAGAGCAATATTTACTATTATAGCAACAACTGCAAAGATAACAGGTGATTTTGTGTTTTTCATGCTATAAAATCCTCTAGTAAACAGATGTATCGCTGTATACGAAAACAATCCGATGCTATAAAAAAGTAAGGATTCTGATGTTAAAACAATTGCTCTTTCAGAGAATTTACCATAACCTAATAAAAGATCAATAATTTCAGTTGAGTAAAAAATTAGAACCCAAAATGAAGGAATTACAAAAAAAATCAAAAATTTTAATCCTTTTTCCATTTCACTTTTGATTTTAATCATATCTTTTTTAGCCGCTGCCTTTGAGATACTTGGGAATGTAACTGTAGCAATAGAAATAGCAAAAATTCCAATGGGTAAATTGTAAACTCTTGTTGCATTTTCTAAAGCAGATATAGTCCCGTTAGGTAAATATGAAGCAAAATACTGATCAATAATTGTATTAATCTGTTTTGCAAAAATACCTAATAACATAGGTAATATCAACACAAATATTTTTTTTAAATATTTATCTTTAAAATTAATATGAAACTTATATTTTTTAATGATTTTAACAAAAGAAGGAATGAGCACTATTAACTGTAAGGCTCCACCTACTAAAGTCCCATAAGCTAATGCATATATCCCTAATTTTTTATATAAAAAAATAATGAATCCTATAATACTAAAATTAAACATCATTGGCATAAAAGCAGGCATGTAAAACTTTTTAAAATTATTTAAAATAGCCGAAATCATTCCTGCCAAACCAATAAATAAAAAATACCAAGAAGTTATTTTTAAAATCGAGCTTGCTAATCTTTTAGTCTCCTCATCATATCCACTTACAAGGGTATTAATTATATTTTTTGAAAAGATCATCATAAAGAAACTCATTGCAACTAAAAAAATAAATAAAAGATTCATTATGGAAAAAATTAGTTCTTTAGCTTCTTTCTTTCCTTCTTTAGTCTCTTTTTCATTATAAACTGGAATGAAAACCGTTCCCAAAGCCCCTTCGCCTAAAAGTTGCCTAAAAAAATTAGTTATTTTGAAAGCACTAAAATAGGCATCTGTTAGACCTGTAGCT
This sequence comes from Fusobacteriota bacterium, assembly GCA_051746725.1. Taxonomy (GTDB): domain Bacteria; phylum Fusobacteriota; class Fusobacteriia; order Fusobacteriales; family JBNJFI01; genus JBNJFI01. The sequence goes on along the minus strand of JBNJFI010000017.1, from coordinate 23,836 downwards.
CCAAAAAAGGTAGCAATGAGAACTGTTCTTATTAGTCCTAGAATTCTACTTACAAGAGTTAAGGCCATTATAACGATACTGTTTTTATACATTTTTTTTCTTTCTCTTTATTAAATCGTCTTCTTTTTTTTCTTCTAAATATTGAAACCAATCTCCAGATTCTATAACTTTCCCCTCTTTTTCTAAAAGCTCTAACCGACTACTGGGAAATATGTAACACCATACTTTTAGTTCATCTCCTGTTTGCGGAATAAAAACTTTTTTGACAACTCTAACATATCGACTATTGGGATAATCTTCCTCATCAAATCCCATAAATGAATCTGTATGTCTCAATATTTTTTTCATATTACTTGCAGATAATAAATTTCCAAACACTTTATTATTATCATCTTTTATTAAAACTGCATTCTTTTGATATTCGTAGAGCTTTCCAGTCGTTTCAACTGGAAGGGTTACAAGACTATCTATTCCAAAGAGAGATTTATCGGAGTATGCTTCTCTTAATTTACCATATACAAATATGAAATCTCCATCCATATTATACCACCCTTCCTTTATAACATACATAAATATGCTGATTTTCGTCTTTTATATCAATTGTATCATCTTTATAATAATCTAAAATAGCTAAAAATATACTTATTATTTTAATCTTACTATCTTTTTTGTTTAATAAATCCTTCACATCTATTTTAGAGTTGATATTTAATTTTTTAAAAAGATATCTCTTTCCATCTTCAATAGTGAAGTTTTCCTTGGTATTTATAATCATTCGTTTAGACTTTTCATTATTATTCTGAATAATTTCATTATAATACTGAAAAAGTCTGTTTGGCGTTATATTAGAAAAATCATAGGAATCATTGTCATGATTTTCAATTGCTTTTCCATCTTTTTTGTAAGATATATAATACTCATTTTGCATTGTATATAAATCATTAGCAATTTCTTTATATTTTTTATATATACGTAGTTTTTCTTGTAATAGTTCTTCTTCTTTTTCTTTGCTTTTTTTATTTAGTAACCTATGAAATTTTATATCCAATAGTTCAGAAGCCATTATCAAAAATTCTAATTTTATATTAATATTTGATTCTTTTGCTTGATTTATTAAACCTAAATAGTTTTCTATAATTTTGGAAATATTAATTTGATATATATCCATTTCCTCTTCTTCAATTAAATGTAAAAGAAGATCTAATGGACCTTCAAAATTATCCAATTTTATTTTAAATTTCATTATTTTTTTAATCCTTCTAAAACCTTTTTTGCATTTTCTTTCGCTTTAGTCAATGAGTGATCTTGATAATTTCCACACTCTTTTTCTTTAGCTCCTGGAACTTTCCCCTCAAATGCAATTATTCTTTCAAGAGCATATTCCAAAACAGTTTGAATTTCTTCTACTGTATGATCACCGAAGATAGACATATAAAATCCAGTACGACAACCCATTGGCGATACATCTATTATTCCTTCTATCTTTTCTCTCATATAAGTTGCCAAAAAATGTTCTAAAGTATGAACTGCTGAAGTATCCATAACTTTTGTATTGGGCTTTATAAATCTTAGATCAAATACTGTTACCAATTCTCCTTTATCTGGTCCTTTTATCTCTTTAGCTTTTCTAACTTGTGGCGCATTCATCTTTGTATGATCCACTGTAAAACTTTCTATTAATGGCATTTTTCATTCTCCTTCCATTTTTTTATATCAGTTTCAATTTGATTTACCAACTCTTCTTTGGATTCAAATTCTTTTTCTTCTCTTATAAATTCAAGTAATTCTATTTCAATTTTTTCTCCATAAATATTTTTGTTAAAGTTAAAAATATGAACTTCCAATGAATGTTCATCGGGTTTTAATGTTGGATTTCTACCAATATTCATAATTCCATAATACGTTTTTGGAGATGAACCAATATACAATTTTACCCCATAAACTCCATAAGGAGGATAAACTTTATTTACCATCCTTAAATTTGCAGTTGGAAACCCAATCTTTCTTCCTATTCTCTGTCCTTTTATAACTTTTCCAGATACAGAATAATTATACCCTAATAGTTCTTTTGCTTTTTTTAAATTCCCATTGGAAATATATTCTCTAATTTTAGTACTGCTAATTATTTCGTCCTCTTTTTTAACTGGAGAGACTACGTGTATGTTTATTTCGCATTCTTTATTAATATCCTGAAGATAATCAGTAGTTCCTTTTCCTTTTTTGCCAAAAGTATAATTAAATCCAACATATAATTCTTTTACATGAAGTGTGTCTCTCAAAATATTTCTAATAAATTGACTTGGATGTAATTCAGAAAATTCAATGGTAAAATTTGCAAAAATAACCTTGTCTACCCCTAATCCTTCCAAAAGTCGTATTTTTTCTTCTTTGGTATTTATTAATTTTGGTCCTGAAGATGACCTGATTATATTTAATGGATGTGGACTAAATGTAAAAACAATTGATGTTCCTCCAATTTCCTCTGCTTTTTTGATAGCGCCATTAATAACAGTTTTATGACCAAGATGTATTCCATCAAATGTTCCCAAAGCAAGACATACATTTTCATAGTTTTCATTGATATTTTCTATTCCCTCTATTACTTCCATTATTTATTCCTTTTAATCCGGATAAAACCAGACCCATTTATTATCTCAAATTCAGTTTTTTCTTTACTTTCAATTGCATCTATCATGAGGTTCATCCCCAAACTATCACTGGCCATGTGCGGCATAACTATTACATTTATATTATGTTTTTTAGCCTCTTCTATTTGATCCTTAGGTAGATGCATACAAATAAAAGTAGAAACCCCTATATTTTCTAAATGTCTAAACATTTTTTTATTTCCGCTGGTTCCTCCATTAAACTTTACAAAGATTTTACCGACTCTATTATCCTCATTTCCAGATACAATTTTAGGTTCTAATCCTATTTTGGCAGTCTCTTTATATTCTGAAATATTTAACACACCATCTATTATATCTCCTAGTTTATCATAATCTTTTTTGATTAGAAAATCCTCCATAAATTTATTAGCTAAATTATCTGCTGGAGTATGTATATTCAAAAAAGAAATATCTAATAATTTTGCAGCTGTAACAGCTCTATTATAATCTTGGCCGTGTAAGCCTCTTTCTAATTCATCTTGACGATCAGAAATCAATCTTTCTGCGATATTTACAGGCAGACCACTTTTTACTAGTGATTCCTGATGTATATCTAAAACTTCCCATAAATTTAATAGTGCTTTTCCTTCTGGATGGTGCCCCATTACTAGGTCTACATCTAATTTTTCTGCTAAAAGTAATTCCTGTATTTCAGTATCAATTCCAACAAAAACTTTTTTAATGTCTTTTCCAGAATCATAGTGAATAGCAGAATCTAAATATATATTTGTTAATCTATCTTTATCAAAATAATCTTTTTTGTTTTCATCTAAATTATCATAATCTTTTTTTCTTTTATCTAAATCATTTTGAATCTCTTTTTCAGTACGTGCATCCCCTTTTTTTCCTTCTTCAATGGCAATTTCGAAATATCTATCTATATTCATCTGTTCCTCCTATCAACCTCATTTTGTTTTAACTCGTCATAGAGTTTTTTTATTCGTCGAAATCTACCTCTAATACCGGATTTACTAAGACCTATCTTTTTTGCTAACTCCTTTAACGAAGTTTCAGGATATTTAAGACGAATCTGAGCTGCTTCCTGGAGTACATCACTTAAACTTTCTAGACCAACTTTTTCATCTACATAATTAATCATAATTACTTGTCGATGTCCAGTTTTCATTATTTTAGCTTCATTTGCTATTTCCCAGTTAATAGCTCGGATTGTTTTATTTTTTATGTCTTTCATCAAGGTAGTATTTTCATACTCAAAAAAGGCTTTATTTGCTCCTAACATAATAAGAATATCCATTATATCTTCTGAATTCCTTAAATAAACAAGAGGTTTACCTCTTTTTTGAGTAATATGAATTTTTTTATCAAGTTTTTTTAAAGTATTAAACAATCTATTAGCTTCCTTTTCATTATCCATAAAAAAATCTAATGCATATCCTTTTTCAGGGTTTTTAATGTAACCTGTTGCTAAAAATACTCCTCGCATATAATTTTTGAATTCATTTTTATCCATTGAGATATTTTCATCTCGGAGAAAGTCAGTAGCTTCTTTAAATCCATTTTGATTTTTTATAATTATTTTATATTCTTTATGAGCACCAAAATTTTTACTTATTACATATTTTATTTCAATTTTTAAATCCGAATGTGTTTTGAAATAAGAATAAATTCTTTTTGAAATACCTATATTTTCATTTTTAAATTCAATTCGATCTTCATAGAACATATTTTTTGATCTTAATATTCCATACATTTCATAAATAGCATTTCTATAATCATTGGCCTCTTTTTGTAAAACTTCTTCTTTTACTAAGTTGGTATATGACATCTATTTAGTTTCACTCCAATTTTTACCATTTTTAGGCTCAACTACTAATTTTACATTATCTAGTTTGACCTTGTTTTCCATGGTAGTTTTTATTAATTTTGAATATTCCTCAAGTTTTTCATCCTTTACCTCAAATATCAATTCATCATGAACTTGAAGTAACATTTTTATATCATCTTTATCTTTAATTTTTTCGAAAATCTCAACCATAACAATTTTTAATATATCTGCTGCTGTACCTTGAATAACTGTATTTACAGCCATTCTTTCTGCCTGGTTTTTTCTATTTTTATTTTTACTATTTATTGAACTTATCTGACGTTTTCTACCAAACATTGTTTCTACATAACCTTTTTCCTCGGCATCTTTTACTATTTCTGTTATAAATTCATCAACTCTAGAGTACTGATTAAAATATTTTTCAATATAAGTTGCAGCTTCAGAAACAGAAATATCTAATTCTTTTGATAATCCATATGGAGTTTTTCCATATACTATACTAAAATTAACAACTTTTGCATGATCCCTTTCACTAGAGGTTACATCTTCAGGATCTTTATCAAAAAGTTTTGCTGCAGTTATAGAGTGCAAATCTAGATCATTTTCATATGCAGATATCAATTCTGGATCTTTAGACATCTCTGCCAATACTCTCAATTCGATCTGTGAATAATCAGCAGCCAAAAGGGACCATCCATCTGCGGCAACAAATCCTTCTCTGATTTCCATACCTTTTTCTGTCTCTGTAGGTATATTTTGTAAATTAGGATTTGAAGATGAAAGCCTCCCTGTGGAAGTTCCATTTTGATTAAAATCTGTATGTATTCTTCCGTCTTTTCCCACATGATTTGGTAAAGATTCTACATAAGTGCTTTTTATTTTCTTATATTTTCTATAACTTAATACATAATCAGCAATTTCATACCCTCTTTTTTGCAAAGTTTCCATTACTTTAGCATTGGTAGAAAATCCTGTTTTAGTTTTTTTAACAGGCTTAATCCCCATTTTTTCAAATAAAATTTCTGATAACTGTTGAGGGGAATTTATATTAAATTTTTCATCAGAAATATCATATATTTTCTCTTTAATATCTTTAAGTTTTTTTTCTAATTCTAGATTAAATTTTTCAAAATAATCTATATCTAATTTTATTCCATTTATCTCCATATTACTTAAAACTACTAATAATTTCATCTCAACATCTTTAAATAAGTCATGTAAGTTTTCTTCTTTTAATTTTTTTTCTAAATTTTCTTTTAACTTAAAAAGATAATAAGCTCTTTTTGATAAAAAATCTGCCATATCTTCTATCATTATATTTTCTGGAGATTTTTTATTAAATTTATCTTTATAGCTTTTCAAACTAACTCCAAAAGTATTAAATATGATTTTATCTAAATCATAACTCTCTCCTGAATGAAGTAGATAATATGCCAAATATACATCAAAATCTAACTCTTTAAATGAATAACCTTTATTTAACATATCTTTTAGTTTATATCCTGAAATATTTTTTTCCTTAAAAATATCAGATATCTTATCTTTATCTAAGTTAGTAGCACCAAGAAAAGCATGATTTGTAGGTAAATACCAAACTTTTGTTTCTTTTACTAAAGCTATTCCAGCTTCGTTTGATATAATAGAAAAATTATCTATGTTCTCTATTTTTTCTAAAGAACTATTATCTTTAAGAATTTCTAGATCTATTTTTTCTAAATCTTTTTTTAGATCTTTTCCTAGATCATATTTCTTTAATAAAGATTTAAATTCCAACTCTTTAAATAAATCAATTAACTTTTCTCGATTTATTTCATGATGTTCTAAATCTTCTAACTCGTAATCCAATTCTAAATCAGTTTTTATTGTAGCTAGATCTCTGCTCAAAAAAGCTTTTTCTTTATCTCTTATTAAATATTCTTTTCTTTTTCCAGAAATATCATCTATATTTTCATAGAGGCCTTCTAAGTCTCCATATTTTTTTATTAGTTTACTTGCAGTTTTAGGTCCAATTCTATAAACACCTGGTATTCCATCTGAAGAATCTCCTTGAAGACCGAACATATCAGGAATTTCACCTGGTTTACATAATAATTGTTCCTCTACATCTTCTTCTGTAGACAATATTTTTAATGTACTTTGTCCTTTTCCCAATAAAGCGATTTTCACTTTATCTTTTAATACTTGGGATAGATCTTTATCTCCAGTAACTATATATACTTCAACTTCCTCACCATCTTTTTTGACCTGGGAAAGTTGTCTAGCTAAAGATCCTAAAACATCATCTGCTTCATGGCCAATTGCTTCAAACATTTTTATATTTAAACCATCAAGAAGATCCTTTATTTTAGAAACTTGATCTCTTAAATCATCAGGCATTGCTTTACGTTGAGACTTATACCCCTCATATTTTTCTCTTCTTTCTAAAGAGCTTCTTTTTACATCTAAACAGGCTCCAACATAGTCAGGTTCGAGTTGATCTATTATATTAAAATACATCTTGGCAAAACCATAAACTGCACCAGTCGGTCTCCCTTTTGAGTTTCTCATATTCATAAGCGAATAATACGCTTTATACATAATTGCACTTGTATCTAATAACACCACTTTTTTCATATATTTTACCTCCAATTTATATAACTATTATAGCATAATTGCATATGTGTTGCAATCAAAAAAGGAGACTTTTATATAAAGTTGTTTTAAATATTTAGTTTATTATATATATATTAAATATTTTTTTTGTTTTCTTTTTTTGAATAAAAGGTTTAAATTATGATCATATGAACATATATAAAACTTTTTATTTGTTAATGGTTCATTATTAATCAATATGAAAAAATACCACTTTTTTTTATATTGATTTTTTATAATAAATAGTTTAAACTATTTATATAAGACAATTTGTTATAATTTTTAGCATTTCGAAAAGGAGGTGTTTATGGTGAAATTAGAACCGTTTTTTATCTTAAATTTCAAGATATTTAAGTTATTTTCAAATTTTAATTATTTTCAAAAAACATTAACTGTATATTCTCCTCCCTAAATACAAAATTTTAATCAAAAATTTTAAATTTATATAAAAAAAGGAGGATTTTATGAAAAAAAGTATTTTATTTTTAAGTATAATTTTAATTTTATCTTTAGGTGGTTGTAAGAGCTTAGTAACTTCAAAATCTAACAAAAAAGGGAGTTCTGATGAAACTGTTATCACTTATGCAAGAGGAGTGGATCCCACAGAAGCTACTGCGAAATTAGTAGAAGAATTTAATCGATTAAATAAAGGAAAGATTAGAGTCGAATTTAGAGAAATGCCTTATGCAACTGATCTTCAACATGATGAATATATTAAAGAATTTTCAGAAAACAGTTCAGATATAGATGTCTTTGATGCAGATGTAGTTTGGCCTGCTGAATTTGCTGATTCTAATTATGCACTAGCGCTAGATGAATATATTGAAAAAGATGGAATTGACAAAAAAGCATATTTAGAAGGTCCCATGGCTGCTGTTACATTTAAGGGAAAAACTTGGGGATTACCTAAGTTTGTGGATGCAGGATTACTTTTTTATAGATCTGATATCATTGAAGAAGTTCCAGAGACTTGGGATGATTTAATCAAAATGGCTGATAAATATCAAGGAGCAAAAGGTACAACTTATGGATATTTAGCTCAAGCAAAAAAGTATGAAGGATTAGTTTGTAATGCCATGGAACTAATTGCAGCTTACGGAGGAGAAGTTGTTGATTGGAAAGGGGGAATAGTTATTAATCAACCTCAAACAGTTAGGGGCCTTAAGAAATTTATTGATTTATTAAATCAACCATTTGTTCCTCTTGATATAACTTCATATACTGAAGTAGAATCACATACAAAATTCATAAATGGAGAGTCAGTTTTTATTAGAAATTGGCCTTATCAATGGGGATTAGCAAATAATGAAGATAAATCAAAAATTGCAGGAAAGGTTGGTGTTGCTCCATTACCTATAGGAACTAATGGAGGAGCTGCTACTTTAGGAGGATGGGTTACTATGATTAATCGAAACTCAAAAAATCCCGAAGCTGCATGGGAATTTTTAAAATTTATGAATGGTCCTAAAGGACAAAAGATTTCTGCAATCTATGCTGGTCAAGCTCCAACTTTAAATGAAGTTTGGGAAGATGAAGAGGTTCTTGATGCAAATCCTTTCTTTAGAAGTAAGGGATTTAAACTTGGCTTAAAATACGCTGTACCAAGACCAGTTTCGCCAGTATATCCTGAATTATCAGAAATAATGCAAGATGAAATCTTTAAAGCTATTGATCGAGAAATAAGTCCAGCTCAAGCTGTGGAAAATATGGAAATTAAAATGAAGGAAGTTGTAGAAAATAATAAATAAACAAAAAAGGCGGGATAATTTTTCTCGCCTTTTTTGTTTGAATTATATTATTTTTTTTTCTTTTTTATATCTGGATATTTGATTCTAGAATGATAAATTCCCTGAATAACAGATATAAAAGCTTGAATAACCACTTCAATATCTTTAAATGTTAATTGTGCCCTTGAAAGTTGTCCGCTATCAATTTTACCATTTATTATTTTTCTAATTAAATTTTCAACTGCAACTGAATTTTTATCATCTAATGATCGTACAGCTGCTTCAATAGAATCAGCCAACATAATTATAGCGGATTCTTTAGTGGCTGGTTTAGGACCTTCATACTTGAAGTCCTCTTCATTAACATCGGGGTTTTCTTTTTTAGCTTCATTATAAAAATATGCTAATAAAGTTGTTCCTTGATGTTCTGACATAACATCTCTTATCTCTTTTGGAATTTTATATTTTTTTCCTAATTTCTGTCCATCCTTTGTATGCGAAGTTATGACTAAACTACTTAAGTTTGGACTCAACTTATTATGTGGATTTTTTCCATTTCTTTGATTTTCTACAAAAAAGTTTGGCCTTTTCATTTTTCCAACATCGTGATAGTATGAAGCCACTCTTGCAAAAGTTGCATCAGCTCCAATGGCCTCTGCTGCTCTTTCTGCCAAAGTTGCCACCAATATACTATGATGAAAAGTACCTGGAGCATTTATCAATAACTTTTTTAATAAAGGATTAGAAAAATCTGCTAACTCTAATAATTTTACTTCTGTTAATATATTATATGTGTTTTCTAAATATGGTAAAATTGCGATTGTTAACATACTTGCAATAATTCCAGAAAAGAAAACTTCTATGATATCAATTGATATATCAAATACTACTTCTCCTATTATTAAATCAATCGCTAAAATAAATATAACTTTAATTAATCCAATAAATATACCAATATTAATTATATCTGTCCTACTTTTTATTTTTTTTATTAAATAAAATACAGCTGCCAACTCAACTAAAAATAAAGTTAACAGAATATAATTTATATTAAAATAAACAACTAGTGATAATATTAAAATTGAATTTATCACTAAAGATAATTTTTCATTTATTAAAAGAGTTAATATTAAGGTTGAAAATGTAAGTGGAAACAACAAAATATATTCTATAGGTAATATTATTAACATAAGTAAAGTCAAAGTCAAAACTGTTAAAATAGCATAGAATTGTTTTTTATCTTCAAACTCTTTTTTGAGTATTTTTTTACTACTATAATAAAATATAAAACTAAGAGTTACCATAAATAGCATATATCCTATAAATTTAGCAACATTTCGTGGATAATTATATATTCCTGTTGCTTTTAATTTTACTATGTCGTCTTCTTGTATAGTTTCATCAGGATATAATAATATATCCCCTTTCTTAATAGTCAAATTTTTCATAGATACATCTACTGGAGATGAAATTACCTTTTTTGCTTTATTTCCCACTGAATAAGGATTATTTAATAAACTACCTCTAAAAAATATAGCCGTTCCTATAAATAGAGATATTATTATTAAGAGTCTAATTTCTAATGAACTTCTTTTGCTTTTGGGTTCATCACTTTCTATATTTTCAACTTTAAAAGTAAATTCTTTTCCAAGAAAATTTATCTTTTTCATTTAATCCCCCTTAAATAGAAATATCCTGTTTTTCGACACGCTTATTTTTAAATCGAAAACTTTGAATATTATTTTTTTACATATATTATATTATTAATGTTTTGTTTTAATTTTTTTAGAGCTTTGCCTCGATGACTGATCTCATTTTTTAATTCACTACTTATCTCAGCAGATGTTTTTTTATATTCTGGAAGATAAAAAATAGGATCATAACCAAATCCGTTTTCTCCTAACTTTTTATCAATAATTTCACCTTTTAACTCTCCTTTAAATGAATGAGTATTTCCGTCGGGATCAGAAATAGAAATCACAGCTACATATTTAGCTTTTTTGTTTTCTTCTTTTTTCATTTGTTTTCTTAATTTTTCAAGATTTTCTACGTCAGTAGCATTCTCTCCTGCATATCTTGCTGAATATATTCCAGGAGCACCATCTAAAGCCTCTACTACAATACCAGAATCATCTGCAATAGACCACATCTGTAAATATTTTGCAATTTCAGATGCTTTTTTGCAACTATTTTCTTCAAAACTATTCCCATCTTCTATAATTTCTGGAGTAGATATTCCATCCAAAAAAGATAGAACTTCAATATTAGGAACATTTTCTAACATTTTTTTCATCTCTTTTATTTTTCCTTTATTTTTTGTAGCAAGAAAAATTTTCTTATTTACCATATGCAATAGCTTTCTTTTGAATTTCTATTAGTTCTCTTGTCCCTTTTTCAGCTAAATCTAATAATTGATTCAACTCTTCTCTATCAAAAGTAGCTTCTTCACCTGTCCCTTGTATTTCTATAAATTCTCCTTGGTCATTCATTATTACATTCATATCAACATCTGCTTTAAAATCCTCGGTATATTTGAGATCTAATAAAGTAGTATTATATACAACTCCAACACTTATAGCAGCAACATTTGAAATCAAAGGATTTTCTTCAATTTCTCCCTGTGAAAGTAGCTTGTTTATTGCCAATTCTAAAGCTATATACCCACCTGTAATGGATGCTGTTCGCGTCCCTCCATCAGCTTGAATAACATCACAATCTATAGTTATAGTTTTTTCTCCAAGTTTTTCTAAATCTATAGCTGTTCTTAATGATCTTCCAATTAACCTTTGTATTTCTATTGTTCTTCCCTTTTGTTTTCCAACAGAAGCTTCTCTTCTAGTTCTACTTTCTGTAGCTCTAGGTAACATAGAATATCCAGCAGTAAGCCATCCTTTTCCTTGTCCTCTTAAAAAATATGGTACCCTATCTTCTACTGTAGCATTACATATAACCTTTGTATCTCCAGCTTCTATTAAAACTGATCCTTCAGGATATTTTACATACCCTGTAGTTATTTTAACATTTCTAATTTCATCTCTTTTTCTATCATCATCTCTAATTATTTCTTCCATTTTTTCTTTCCCTCCTCGTATAGATCATTTCCATAAGTATCATTTATAACTACCAAAGGGAAATCCTCAACATATAATTTTCTAACTGCCTCTGGACCTAATTCTCTATATGCAATAATTTCAGAACTTTTAATTCTGTTTGATATAAGTGCAGCAGCCCCTCCGGTAGCTCCAAAATATATTGCTTTATTTTTTTTACAAGCTTCTATAACACTACTATCTCTTTTCCCCTTACCAATCATTCCCTTTAGTCCAAGTTTAATAAGTTTTGGAGAAAAACTGTCCATCCTATAACTTGTTGTCGGACCAGCTGATCCAATCACTTCTCCCTTTTTTGCAGGAGCAGGACCAACATAATATATTACAGCTCCCTTTAAATCAAAAGGAATATTTTTTCCTAATTTTATTGAATTCATAATTTTTTTATGAGCCTCATCTCTTGCAGTATAAATAATTCCATTTAATAAAACTTTATCTCCACTTTTCAAATTTTTAATATCTTCATTCTTTAATGGTGTTTGTAATCTAATAGTTTTCATAAAATCACTTCCTTATGTCTATTTACATGACATCCAATATTAACAGCTACAGGAAGACCAGCTATATGGGTTGGAGCAGTTTCTACAAATAAATCTAATGCTGTAGTTATACCACCAAATCCTTGAGGTCCAATTCCAAGATCATTAATTTTTTTCAAAGTTTTCTTTTCAAAATCTGAATAAAATTTATCTTTATTTCTTTGTCCTACTTTTCTAAGTAATGCTTTTTTAGCCAAATAAGCTGAATACTCAAAATTCCCACCAATACCTACTCCAACTAAGATTGGAGGACATGGGTTAGGACCAGCTTCTTCAACGACTTTTAATATAAAATCCTGTACTCCTTTAATTCCTTGGGCTGGAGCTAACATTGATATTTGACTCATATTTTCACTTCCAAAACCCTTTGGAGCTACTGTAATTTTAAGTTTATCACCTTTCACTATTTCTTGATGTATAATAGCTGGGGTGTTATCATTGGTATTTTGACGTTTTATAGGATCTTTAACTATTGATTTACGTAAATAACCCTCTTCATACCCTTTTTTGACACCATTATTTATAGCTTCTTTTAAATTCCCATCTATGAAAACTTCTTCACCAATTTCCAAAAAAACTATTGTCATTCCTGTATCTTGGCATATCGGTTTTTCATTTTTTCTTGCTAATTTTGCATTTTCAGATAACTGTTTTAATACCTCTTTACCTATTTTAGATTTCTCCTTTTTGGCAGACTCAATATAAGCATCACAGATATCTTTTCCTAAAAAAAAGTTAGCTTCTTTAGATAATCTAGCTACTTCATTTGTAATAAGATCACTTTGTATAACTTTCATTAATCCTCCTATTAAAGATTTATATTATATTAATTATTCATCAAAAACTTTGCATATTTTTTTATGATTTCTTCTCCACCAAGGATCTCTCGAATTTTAAGTAAATCTTTTTTAATAGAATCATAGTTTCTATTTATATTTTCAATTTCATTAATTATTCTTTTAGGATTAAAATCATCTTGTAATAATTCTGGAAAGATTTCTCTTTTTAAAGTTATATTTGGTAGAGAAAAAAAATCAAGATCTATAATAAATCTAGCAATCCACTCATTAATTTTATTAACCTTGTATCCAACAATAGTTGGAATACCCAAAAGGGCTAATTCTAAGGTAACAGTTCCAGAAGCCGCAATAGCTATTTGAACATCTTTTGTCGATTTCTGTAGATCTCCATCTAGAATTATTTTTAAATTTTTATATTCCAATATTTCTTCATAATCTTCTTTTATCCAATCTAGATGTTTAGTGGAAGCTAATTTTAATATAAATTTTTTATTTTTTAGTTTATACATAATCTTAACCATAGATGGAAGTAATTTGGATATTTCTTTACGTCTACTACCTGGAAGCAATAATATCTTTGAAATTTCATTTTTTTTATTATTAGCTTTTAGTTTATCAACCAAGGGATTTCCGTAATAAACTGTATTTAGATTGTATTTTTTATAAAAATCAACTTCCCATGGAAAGATAACTAAAATTTCATCAGCTAGTTTTAATTTTTTGATTCTTCTTTTTCCCCACACCCATAATTTAGGAGGAATATAATAATAAACTTTTATATTTGGAAAAGTTTTTTTTAATAATTTTAAAAAATATAGATTAAAACCTCCATAATCAATCAAAATGACCTTATCTATATTTTCAGAATTAATAAATTTTATATATTCCTTAGCTTTATTTTTTAAAAATTTATATTTGGATAAAGCTTCGATAAATCCCATTATAGCTAAATCATCTATATTTTGAATTATCTCTACTCCTGCTTTTTTGGAATGCTCACCAGCTACTCCATAAAATCTAACATTTTCATCTAGTTTTTTCATTTCTTTTACCAGATAAGATAAATGTAAGTCACCAGACACCTCACCAGTGGATACAAAATACTTCATCAAACTACTATTCCTTTAATAAATATACCATGATCATTAGCTTTTTTGATCACTTTTTCTTTATCTAAAAAAATAACTCGATTAGCTTCTATGACAATTCCCTTACCATTTATATTAATAACTTCATCTATTGTATCTTCTCCTATTGCAGGAACATCTATCCTCATATCTTGATCTGGACGTGCAACCTTAACAACAATTGAATCTCTAGGGGCATATTTTCCGGCTCTTTGTATAGTTTTATCAGTTCCTTCTACTCCCTCTAGAGTAACAACCGATTGATTATTTACTACAACAGTCTGTCCCACATCTAATTTACCTAACATACTAGCAGCTTCTATTCCAATTTTTATTGTGTTTTCATCTACTATGTCAGGAGCACTTTCAGTGTATAACTTTTCTTTTACCAATAGATTATCAATCATATAATTTTGAGGTAAAATATCTATACCATTTCTTTTCAAATATTCGATAATTCCCAAAACAATGGTTTCATCTTTTCTATCAGGAAGCATTGCAACTACTTCTTGAAAAGTCGTATCTAAATCTAAATCATTAAAAATAATGCTCTTTTCAACTTTCCCCAACATAATTAATTTTTCAATCTTATTTTGAAGAAGATAATTTTTTATCTCTTCTAGATGTCCCAAATTAAATTGTCTATAATTGTCTATTTTTTTTATTTCACTACACACTTCGTCAAATAATCCCAAAGGAAAAACATTATGTTTTTTACTTGCAACTTTATAAAAATAATACGGCAATTTTCCTTTTCCTACTATTATTCCTATATTATCTTTTGTTTTCATTATCTATAAATTCCTCTCTCGCTTTGATTTGCGAATAATTCAAATAACTTCGTAAACTTTGATGAATATTCATTTTTTATTTTTTCCAATGCTTCTTCTAAACGAAGATCAGATTTAAATATGATTTTAAAAGCTTGCTTTATATTATAAATATCTTTTTTGGAAAAACCACGCCTCTTCAAACCAATTGTGTTTATCCCCCTTACTTTAGGATCATTTCCATCTATTATAACATAAGGCATTACATCTTTTTTGATAGCAGAAGCTCCCCCTACCATAACATGTTTTCCTATCTTGACAAACTGATGTACACCAGTTAATCCGCCTAAGATTGCCCAATCAGACACTTCTACATGACCTCCTAATGTAACAGCATTAGCTAGGATGCAATTATCTCCCACGATACAATCATGAGCAACATGAGCATATGCCATAAATAGATTGTTATCTCCTACTACTGTTTTTCCAGATGCAATTGTACCTTTATTCATAGTTACATATTCTCTAATCTTATTATTATCTCCAATTATTAATTTAGTATCTTCACCCTTGTATTTTAAATCTTGAGGGTCTTCTCCTAGTGTTGTAAACTGATATATAGTATTATTTTTACCTATTTTAGTTTTTCCACGTATAACGGTATTAGATTTTATAATAGTATTATCCCCTATTTCAACATCTTTTCCTATTATAACATGATGACCTATTTCAATGTCATCTCCTAATTTTGCCCCTTCTTCTATTATTGCTGTAGCTGCAATTTTATTTCCCATTTTTACACCTCAATTTTATTTATCAACTATTGAAAACATAAGTTCTGCCTGTGCAGCTACTTTACCATCTACATAAGCTTTTCCTTTAGCTTTCATAATTTTTGATTTTAATTTTGTTATTTCTAAGTGATATTCTAATTGATCTCCTGGTTTTACTGGTTTTCTAAATTTAGCATTATTAATCGACATAAAATATGGAACTTTATCTTCATCTTTATTCATAACTAAAACACCTAATGCTTGAGCCATTCCTTCAACTATAAGAACTCCTGGCATAACAGGATGTCCTGGGAAATGTCCTTGAAAAAATTCTTCGTTAAAAGTTACATTTTTTATTGCTTTAATACTTTTTTTCTCTTCCATTTCTAAAACTCTATCTACTAACAAAAAAGGGTATCTGTGCGGTATTCTTTCCATTATTTCTTCAATTTTTAACATTTTTTTCCTCCATTTTTTTTGATTAATTCCTTTGCAAACTTTACATCCAAGGCATGCCCTGCTTTTATAGCAATTATATGACCTTTTATTATTTTATTTAGCAATTTTAGATCACCTATTAAATCTAAAACTTTATGATTTACAAATTCATTTTCAAATCTTAATCCATCTGGATTTAAAACTCCATCTTTGGTTACAACAATTGCATTTTCCAAGCTTCCTCCCAGTGCTAAATTGTTGGCTTTTAAATACTCGATTTCATAATCAAATCCAAATGTTCTAGCTTTTGATATTTTATTTTTATAATTTTCTTTAGTGACTTCATGTTCTATCAACTGAGATTTTAAAAAATCATGGTTATAATTCACAGCATATGTTATTTTATATTCATTGTGAGGAAGCGCAATAATATACTTGTCTTCCTCCGCTACATAGACTGGCTCTGTGATTTCAAGAACTTCCATCTTTTCTTCAAATTCCTTAATTCCTGCTATATCAACTAATTCCAAAAAAGGGAAGGCGCTACCATCTCCTATAGGCATTTCACTTCCATTTACTTCTACAATTAAATCAGATATTCCATATGCATACAATGCAGATAAAAAATGTTCAACAGTATGTATTTTAATATCATATTTATTTTTTAAATTAGTTCCTCTTGTAGGATTAAAAACTAAATTTATATCCATTGGTATTTCATTATCTTTTGGGTTTTCAACTTCCACATCAACTCTTTTAAAAATGATTCCTGTATTAACAGGAGCAGGAATTAATTTTATTTGGATTTCTTCTCCTTTATGTAATCCAATCCCTTTATAACTAACTTCTCTCATTAGAGTTTTCCTTTTTATCTCCATAACAATCTCCTATTATACTTTTTCTAAGAATTTTTTAGCTATGCTTGTTTTAAATTTCTTTTCTCCGTATCCCGGGAAAGAGATTAAAAGTTTTCCAACTTCTATATTTTTGATTTTTCCTTCGCCGAAAGCTTTATGTTTTACATATTGTCCAATATTATAATCAGAATTTATTTTGTTTTTCTTCTTCTTTCTTTTTCTCATTTTTCGCTTTAAATCATCCATATTTTTTATGGTACTCTGTTTATAGCCATTAGTTCTCAATTTCATTTTAGGTGAATTTAAATTTTTCTTTGGCATATCTTGTAAAAATCTTGAAGGTCTTCTATTAAAAGTTAATTCTCCATATTTCATTCTTGACTTTGCATATGATAAAAATAATTGTTTTTCAGCTCTTGTTATTGCAACATAACATAATCTTCTTTCTTCTTCTAATTCATCTTCATTATTCATTACTTTTTTGCCAGGAAAAAGATCATCTTCTAATCCAGTTAAGAATACAATTGGAAATTCCAATCCTTTGGCTCTATGTATAGTCATAAGTTTTACATGATTATCCTCTTCAACAACTTTTCCTACTGGTTCTAAAGCGGCATTTTCAAGATAGTCAGCTAAACTTATAAATTCTTCATTTTTTTCTTGTTGTAATATACTATTTCTTAATTCTTGTATATTTTCTATTCGATCTAATTCATCAATTTCCTCATATCTTTTTTGAAAATCTACTCTTTCTAACAATTTATCTAAAACTTTAGAAGTAGTCGCTTCCTTAGTTAATTCAATTAGTTCATCAAAAACTTCATATAACTCATATAAAATATTACTTACTCTTGATGATAACCCTGATATCTCTTTTGCATTTTTTAAAATATAGAAAAATGGAACATTTAAATTTTCCATCTGTTTTTCAATTTTACTTATTGTTTTTTTCCCGATCCCTCTTTTTGGAGTATTTATTATTCTCCGTAAACTTATCTCATCTCTTGTATTATTTACAATCTTTAAATAGGCTATAACATCTTTTATCTCTTTTCTTTGATAAAATTGAGTACCTCCATAAATTTTATATGGTACTTGATCTCGTATAAAGAATTCTTCAAAATTTCTTGATTGAGAATTTGTTCTATATAAAATCGTTATATCCTTATATGAATATCCCTTGAGAGAAGTAAGTTCAATGATTTTATCCTTAATATATTTAGCTTCGTCTTCTGCCTTAATAGCTTCATATACTTCAATTTTTTCCCCTTCTTCAAGGTCAGTCCATAGTTTTTTACCTTTAGAACTTTCATTGTTTTCTATTAATTTATTTGCTGTATCTAATATTATTTGTGTAGATCTATAATTTTGTTCTAGTTTTATTGTTGTTGCATTTTTATAATCACTTTCAAAATTAAGGATATTTCTTATGTCTGCTCCACGAAAACCATATATACTCTGATCCTCATCTCCAACAACACACAGATTTTTGTTTTTCTCAGCTATATTATGTATTATAGAATATTGGATTCTATTTGTATCTTGATATTCATCAACCATGATATATTTATACTGATCTTGGATTTTATCTTTTATTTCCTTTATGTTTAAAAGTTCATCTGTATATAATAATAAATCAGCAAAATCCATTGCATTGTTCTTTTTTAATTCCTTTGGATACTCGTGATAAATTTCAGAAATTGCCTTTGTAAAAGGAGTATATGCTGTTTTCTCATATTCCTCCGGTAACATACCATCTTCTTTTAATTTACTTATTATAGCAACAGCTTTTTTGGGAGTTAACTCTTTTACATTTATTTTTAATTTTTTGATTATCTGAGACATTATCTTCTTTTGCTCAGATACGTCATATATATTAAAATTAGAACTATACCCTATTTTTTCACCATACATTCTTATTAAACGGACACCAAACGAGTGAAAAGTAGATATCAAAACTTTCTTTCCTTCCTCGCCTGCTAGTTGAATAACCCTATCTTTCATCTCTTTTGCTGCCTTATTTGTAAATGTCATTGCTAAAATATTATATGGAGAAATCCCTTTCTCTTTTATCATATACGCTATACGATATGTCAATGTTCTAGTCTTTCCACTACCTGCTCCTGCCAAAATTAGAAGTGGACCATCTGTTTGTAATACTGCCTTTTTTTGCCTCTCATTTAAATCATTTAAAATTCCCATAAACACTCTCCTTATTTAATCTAAATATATTATATCATACTAAATAAAGTATTTCAATATAGATTTTAGATAGTTTATCTGATATGATAAAAAAAGCAAAAAAGATTAATTTTAAATCTTTTTTGCTTTTATTTTAAACTTTTTATTCGATGTTTTTATCTTCTTTAATTTTTTTAGGTACTTTTATATCAAATCTCTTTATAATTTCCTCATTCAAGTATATTTTACAAGTGCTTTTTTGAGGTTTTATATTCTCTAAGGATTCCCCATTAAAGACTCGATTTATCATCGAGGCTATAATTTTACCATTTTCCTTTAAATTAGGACCCAATGCCAAAGCAGCTCCTCTTTCTTCTTCCAGACCAACTAAGGGTTTTTTTGCAGTATTAAATACCATTAATCCAAATTCATCAGAAGTTCCAAGTTGATCATTTGGACTTAAGAAAATATCAACTTTAGAATCTAACTCTTGAACTATATCTTTAGCTAACAAAACCATTCTTTTGTGTCCTGCATCACTTTTTACAAAACTGACTTTTTTAAAAATAATTTTCATATTCTCAAAATCATCTTTCTTCAATTCCTCTTCTAGCCATTTTTTATAAGCCAATGATTGAGGCATATCTGAATATATATACCCTATTACTATATTATCTCCAAAAATTTCTTTAATAAAATTTAGTCTTTTTTCTATATCTATGGGATATGACACTCCAGTAATTTTATTATCTAATTTAAAGTTTTTTATCAAACCAATTCCTATTGGATCTGTAACGTTAGCAAAAATAATATTTAAATTTCCCAGATTTAAATCATTTTTTTTGATTAAATCTAAAGATCCTAAGGAAGCAATGGTTCCATTCAAAAAAATAGCGTCATAATTTTTTTGGTAATGCACTAGTCTCGCTTTTAAAATGTTAAAGGCTCTTCCTCTATAATTTCCAGCATTTGTATAATCTATTTCAAGATTATGGTTTTTTTTATACCCTAAAGTTTCCAATTCATCTAAGACAGAGACTCTTAATGTTTTATAAGGATCTTGGCTTTGAGAGTCTATTATTAAAAGCTTCTTATCGTTGGAAAACACCTTAAAAGTAATCATACAAAACAAAATAATTAGTATTGTTATTTTTTTCATGCCAACCTCCTATTAATTACATTTTTAATCTTCTTTCCATGCCCGCACTAAAGAAGATACCCCTTGTATAAGAAAAGCACCTGCAACCCAATAATATACAAATTTTGGGTATAATAAAATTAATACTCCTAAACATAAATATATAACTCCACTAAAAACTAAACTTGCTTTTTCTGTATTACTAACTTTATCACTCATATTATCAACCACCTTTATAAAATTTGTTTTGTGAAATACAAGATCATACATCACTGAATGTGGATTACTTTTTACAAGTTTATCTTTAACCTCGTTCCAGAAATCGGGAAAGAAAACTATATTTAAAAATATCCCCCCTAGTAATAAACTCAGCTGATAAGTCAAGTCTGAATAATAATCTCCCCAAGTTAATAATAAGCCAATTTCATCCATGAAAAGTCCCAATCCTATACCATATGTTATAGCTAGTTTTTCCAAGCTTATCTCTGGCTTTTTTACTATTGCAATCCATCCTGCGATTGCAATTAAAACAATCCCAAAATAGAAGTGATGAATATGATGACCGAACAAAATTATATTTCGCCCTATATAAAACTTAGAGTCTGGTGTCATACCTTCTTTTGCTACTTTTGCAAACTCACTCTCAGCAGAACCAGCTATTATTACCATTAACCTTATTGTCAAAAAAGTAATAAGATAAGAAATCGTTATCAAAAAAGGGACTTTTTTGTTTTCTTTTTCCACATTATCACTCCTCCCCGCGAACAATTAAAAACTTCCTAAGTTAAGATATTATACTTTATTTGAAAAAATATTTCAATTTTAATTCAAAAAAGTTCCTTTTGGTATTACATCTAGATTGGTTTTAAATTTATATTACAATTCTTCATCTAATATTTCTAAAAGTTTTTCTTTATTAAGTATTTTGTATTTATTACGACCAATTTTTTTTATTAAATCTTGGTCTCTTAATTTTTTTATTTCTCTTGATAACGAAGGTCTTCTTATACCAAAATATTCAGCTAATTCTCTTTGAGTCATTTTTATTTTCACTTCACTATTCTTTTCATTTAAATTTTTTAAAAAGTAATTAGTTAGTTTTTCTTTAATTGTTTTATATGTAAAATTATCAAAAATTCTCTGTGTTAAAAAATAGCTTTTCTTACAGAGAATATTTAAATAATTTTCTAATATTTTTTTATCACTTTGAAACAGATTTAATAAATCTTCTTTTTTGATAAAGACAACCTCTGAATCATTTTTAGCAATTATATCTACAGGTAATATGTTTTTACCAAATATAAAGTTAGGTGCTAACACTTTAGGGCCTGTCATTATTTCAACTTGTTTAGTTTCTCCACTTAAGCTTGGCATCTTGCCTTCTACTTTACCGTCAATTAAAATAATTAACTCTTCATATTTATCGCCTCTAAATCCAATGATTTCATCTTTAGAAAAATCTTTTTTTCTATAATTAATAGTATCAAAATACTTTTTTATTTTTTCAATCGAAATATCTTTAAATAAACTTAATTTTTTTAATTTTTTATACATCTTTCCTCCTAAACTTCAAATACTTTATAGTTTTGATTTATAGCTTACCTCTTTATTATATCATATCACCCACTATTATCAAAATCGTTTCATAAATATTCACAGATTTTATCATTAAAAAATCAAGGCAACTCTATTTTATAGAAATTTCAAAATTTCTATCTCCAGAAATATTTATCAACTAAATATTCAAATTTTTATATAAAAATAACAATCTTTTGGCAAGTATTGGATGACTTTTATTATATTTTTCTAACTCAGATAAATCATTGAAGAAACGAACATCTTTATTAGTAATTATTAAATCAATTATTTTTTTGTATTCATCTTTATCTATCCTGTAATTTTTGTTCAAATCAAATTTATTCCAATCAACTATATTATTATCAAATTTATATTGATTTTCATTAAGATTTTTTTTAATTTTTTTATTATCAAAATATAGTTTTATCTTTGAAATTTTTCTCTCATATTTTGTGATTTGTTTTTCATCTAAAATCTCATCAGCTTTAATCTCAATATTAGTTTTGCTTTTTAATTTTTCCATTGATTTATTATATACATCTTCAAATATCTTATTATAGTCTTCTGTTATCAGCATTTTATTATTTTTAATTTTATTTAAAATACTTTCATTAATACTTTCGACTATTTCTATATATTTTTTTATTGATATAATTGAATTTATGAGATTGAGTGTTCCATACTTTTTGGCCGAGAAATAATCTGCTAAATATTCATAATTCTTGCTTTCAAATCTGAATATAAAATTGTGAAAGATAAATATAGTTGGTAAAATAAAAGATATCATAACGGAGATATGAATATTTATAGCATAAATAAAAAACAAAACTAAAAATAGGTAAAAAATAAAAATAGATCTACTTATTGGATTAATATAATGATAAAAATGCCCAATCTCGTGTCCAATTATAGCTTGTATTTCTTCCTTTTTCAAAATATAAAATATATATTCTGGTATATATATTGCATTAAAAGGCTTAATTATATTAAAAAACATTGAATCAATTACTGCTGGACTTCCAATCTTGTCTGGAATGATATATATAGTTGGTATCTCTTTATTATTGATTTCTAGAAAACATTCATTTGTTATTTCTAATAGTTCATCATAACTATATTTTCCAATGCCACCTTTAAATTTTTTTAAATTAGTCTTATTCATAAATAACATCCTGCCATAAATCAATAGAAATGCCACTGTTACGCATAGCAAGGCCATTAGCAATATAAAAATCCGTGTACTAGAAAAAGAAAAAATCTCTTTGATTATTATTCCTAAACTAAAAATAATCATTGCTATTAGGATAATAAAAGATAATCCATTTATGTTATTTATTCTCCTTTTTAATTGTGAGTAGTCTGGTACATTAGATTTTATTTAAATCACCTCCATCTATTTATATTAACAAATCACACTCGGTAAAATGCCATTTACCCTTACAAAAAAACTTATATCCCTATTCCTACCTAACCGGGCCATAAGCGAGAAAAGTATTTGTCCGCATAATACCAATTAAATTAGATTAAAATTGTCTTTGTTTTTTTTAATTTCTTTATGTCTGATCAGAAGTCAAGTCATTACATAATTTCCAAATTTTATCACTTATTTCTTTATTATGTGCATACCTAGGATATATTTTAGAACCCAAAACCTGTTTGAAACTATCAATAATACCAGGGTTATCTTCTGAGGGCGCCATTATTTCTTGCCT
>JBNJFI010000016.1:0-30135 GCA_051746725.1 Fusobacteriota bacterium | reverse complement strand
TTATATTATACCTTCTTGTTTGGCATAATCAAAAAGCCCACCAGCTTCAATTATATCCTTAACATCTCCTAAATCTTTTAAATTATATTCTTTCCCAGATGTTAAATTTTTCAATGTAAACTCTTCAGTATTAACTTCTAATTCGTCTCCAGTTTTGATTTCATCACATAATCTAACAGGAGTTTCCAAAGGTGTTATAAACCCGCCATCTACAGAGTTTCTATAAAATATTCTTGCATAGTCCTCTGCTATAACAGCTTTTATCCCTGCTTTTTCCAAAGCATATGGAGCATGTTCTCTACTAGATCCACACCCAAAGTTTTTTCCAGCAACCATAAATGTATATATTGATTTAAATTTCCCTTCTTCTATAAATTCATTATTTTCAGTTATTTTAGCTGGTAAACCTGACATTGCATATTTACCGTATAATTTAGACTCTTCTTCGTCATCCATTTTATAAACAAGATGTTTTGCAGGTATTATCTGATCTGTATCTATATTATCACCTAATACATAGGCTTTTCCTTTTATTATTTTTTCCATCGATTCCTCCTTGTATAATATATTCCTTAGCTAATTGCAAAATTATAATTATTTTTATTACCCTCCAATAAAATATTCCAACTCATTATTTTAAACTCTTTCCATTAGTTCCACGGTAGGGGCAGATTCCATATCTGCCCAATCAAGGTCTTAAAAATTGAAATATTCTTATCTTAAAATAAATCTCTATCTTTTATTTTTAATATTTTTTGTGTAAAACTGAGTGTTTTTTACTTTTAGGGTTTGCAACCACCTATAATGTATTCCTAACTAACTATAATTTTTTTAACTTTCATCTTTCATCTTTCAACTTTTACTTCAAATATTCTCTTGGATCAGTTATATGACCCGTTATAGCAGAAGCAGCTGCAGTATAAGGTGAAGCTAAATAAATTGGTGCATCCATAGAACCCATTCTTCCTGGGAAGTTTCTATTTGTTGTAGATATAACTACTTCCTCTCCATGAGTTCTTCCAAATGTATCTTCAGGTCCACCTAGACAAGCTGCACAAGAAGGTTTTCCTATTTTACATCCAGCTTCTTTAAATATTTCATTTAAAGTTTGACCTCCAATTTTTATCTTATTTAAAGCCTCTTTAACTTTAACTGTCGCTGGTACTATAAATGTATCTATACTAACTTTTTGATCTTTTAAAATCTTAGCCGCAGCAACAAAATCTGCAGTTTTTCCACCAGTACAAGACCCTATATAAGCTCTATCTAATTTTACATCTCCTAAATTTTTAGCTAACTCAGCATTTCCAGGAGAATATGGTTTAGCAACTACTGGTTCCAATTCTTCAGATTTATATACTTTAGTATAAGAATACTCTGCATCTTTATCTGATTTTATAATTTCAAATGGCTTATCTGTTCTTTCTGTTACATATTCAATAGTTATATCATCAGGTTCAATTATCCCACATTTTCCACCTGCTTCTATAGCCATATTACAAATAGTCATTCTTTCTTCCATGCTTAATTGATGAATTCCCTTTCCATCAAATTGCATACATTTATAAGTCGCACCATCAAAACCAATATCTCCTATAACTTGTAAAACAATATCTTTACCCATTATATATTCTGGCATATCTCCTTCAAATACAAATCTCATTGTTTCAGGAACTTTTACCCATAATTTTCCTGTCCCCATAACAAAAGCAGCATCTGTATTTCCAATTCCACTTGCAAATTGACCAAATGCACCTGCTGTACATGTATGAGAATCTGTCCCAAATAATACTTCTCCTGGCTTTGTATGTCCTTCTTGAGCTAATGCAACATGACAAACACCTTTATACGTATCTGTAAATGGTTCATAAAAATATTTTAAATCTTGCTGTTTTGCAAATTGTTTTACATATTCTAAATTTCTCATTGCGTGCTTGTCTTTAGTAAATATATAGTGATCTGGAACTAAGACAATTCCTTCATTATCCCATACCTTAGCATCTTCACCAAATTTTTCTTTAAAAATAGACATAGTTCCTGGACCAGTAACATCATGTGTCATTAACGTATCTACTTCTATCCAAATGTTCTCTCCAGGTTTTACTTTCTCTTTATTAGCATGTTTTGCTAATATTTTTTCTACAATTGTCATACTCATCAAATCCGCCTCCTATTGTGTTATCGTTGTGGTACATTATACTACTTTTCTTCTGGATTGTCAAAGTGTTATGTCTATTTATTTTTATATAGCTTCAAATATCATACCATTCTTTTTTGCCCAGTCTTCTACAGTAGAATTTTTTATCCCTAAAATCTTTATATTATCAGCATTTGCCCAAAATGCTCCTTCTCCAATTTTGATATCTGGGTTTAATATTTTAACTTCCTTTAGATTATTGTCCAAAAAAGCATTTTTTCCAATTTCAACTACCGACTTGGGAATTATTATTTTTTCTAGTTTGTTTTTCAAAAAAGCTTGTCTCCCTATGTACTCCAATGAATTGGAAAAATTTATTTCTTTAATATTATTATCTTGAAATGCATACCATCCAATCTCTCTTACATCACTTGATATTAATACAGATTCCAATCTGTTTTCTTGAAATGCATACCATCCAATTTCAGTTATAGATTTTGGAATTATTATCTCTTTTAATTTATTTTGTTCAAAAGCACTTCGAGGTATAGCCTTTAATGAATTAGGAAGCAAGACCTTTTCTAATTCACAATTTTTAAATGTATCAGTAATATCGATTATTCCTTCAGAAATTATCAAAGATTTAATCTCTTTATCCCTAAATGCATTTGGGGATATCGAAAAAACATCTGTATTTTTTAATTTTGAAGGAATTATTAAATTTTTAGAATTTCCATCATAATCAGTTATCTTAACTTTAGTTTGATCTTCTATATATTCAAAAGTAAATTCTGATTTATTTATTACTGTCTCTGTTAATTCAATTTTTTCTATCATTCCTACTCCTTTTATTAGCTTTTTTGACTTGAAAGTTCTGCCCTTGCAGCAGCTAATCTCGCTATCGGAATTCTATATGGTGAGCAACTAACATAATCTAAATCTGTTTTATTAAAAAAATTAATCGATTCAGGATCTCCTCCATGTTCTCCACATATTCCAATACTCATATTCTCCCTAATACTTCTCCCTTTTTTGATAGCCATCTTTATTAATTCTCCAACACCTTCTTGATCTATAGTTTGAAAAGGATCATCTTTTAATATATCATTTTCAAAATAATAATGTAAAAATTTAGCTTCAACATCATCTCTACTAAAACCAAAGGTAGTCTGAGTCAAATCATTAGTTCCAAATGAGAAAAACTGAGCATCTTTAGCTATTTTATCTGCCAATACACAAGCTCTAGGTAACTCTATCATTGTTCCTATTTCATAATTAATAGTTCTACCTGAGTGAGGAACTTCTTCTAAATATATTCTTTTAATAGCTTTTTTGATTTCAATAAATTCTTTAGGAATAGAAACCAACGGAACCATTATTTTTAGATCAACATTAACATCTTTTTTGTTAATCAAAGCTCTGAATATAGCTCTAACTTGCATCTCATAAATTTCTCTATACACTATTCCAAGTCTCACTCCACGATGACCTAACATTGGATTAGATTCCTCTAAGGATTCAACTTTTTTAACAATTTTTTCTAATCGCTTAGCTTCTTTTATTTCATGTTGACTTTTATTATATTCGATATCTTCTTTTAATTTTTCAATTTTAGGTAAAAATTCATTTAAAGGAGGATCTAGAAGTCTTATTGTTATGGATAATCCATCCATCTCTTCAAAAATCTTTTGAAAATCCTTCATCTGATATTCTTGTAATTTATCTAATTCTTTAATCCTTTCATTAGTATCAGATGCCATTATCATATCTTGAACTACTTTGACTCTATCTTTTTTGAAAAACATATGCTCTGTTCTACATAACCCAATTCCCTTGGCACCATTTTCTCTAGATAATTTTGCATCTTCAGGAGTATCTGCATTGGCGTATACATCCAAAGTCCTAATTTCATCACTCCACTCCAATAATTCTTTGGCTTCCTCACTTAAATTTGGATCTATCTTTTCTAATCCACCAAAAAATAATTCTCCTGTTCCGCCATCTATTGTGATTTTTTCGTTTTCTTTTATTGTTTTATTTCCTATTTTAAACTGTTTATTCTCTAAATCTAATTCTATATCACCGCAACCAGCAACACATGGTTTTCCCATCCCACGTGCAACTACAGCTGCATGAGAAGTCATTCCCCCTTTTACAGTAACAATTCCTTCTGAATTAACCAATCCATTTATATCATCTGGAGTTGTTTCCTCTCTTACAAGTATAACTTTTTTGCCTTCTTTTCCTAACTTTTCGGCCTTTTCCACATCAAATATTACTAATCCTGTAGCTGCTCCAGGCGAAGCATTTAAACCAGTAGTTAATACTTCATGCTCCTTTTTAAT
The DNA here is from genome assembly GCA_051746725.1 of Fusobacteriota bacterium. Taxonomy (GTDB): domain Bacteria; phylum Fusobacteriota; class Fusobacteriia; order Fusobacteriales; family JBNJFI01; genus JBNJFI01. Next base: position 25,653 of record JBNJFI010000016.1, on the reverse strand, counting down.
ATCAGGATTTATTCGTCTATGCATTATCTGTTTTAATAATTTTGGTTCGATACGATTTATAGCCTCTTTTCTATCTATTATTTCTTCTTTGACCATATCCACAGCAATTTTTATTGCCGCATCTGCTGTTCTTTTAGCTGTTCTAGTTTGTAACATATAAAGTTTTCCATCTTCTATGGTAAATTCCATATCCTGAACATCTTTATAATGATTTTCAAGCTTTTTTGAAATTTCTTCTAATTGAGAGTAAATTCCCGGCATATCATTTTTCATTTCTGTAATAAATTTAGGAGTTCTTATACCTGCTACAACATCTTCTCCTTGAGCATTTTTCAAATATTCCCCGTATAATTCATTTTCACCTGTGGAAGGTGATCGTGTGAATCCAACTCCTGTTCCTGAGCTTTCATTTTTATTACCATAAACCATCATTTGAACATTTACAGCAGTTCCCAATTCATCTGGGATATCGTTATATCTTCTATAATTAATAGCTCTTTTATTATTCCACGAAGAAAACACCGCTTCTATTGCCATAAATAATTGTTCAAATGGATCCTGAGGAAATTCATTTCCTGTTACAACTTTAATAAGTTTTTTATATTCTTTGATAATTTCCCATAAATCATCTATTGATAGTTCATTATCATATTCTATTCCCTTTTTATCCTTAATTTTCGTCAATACTTTTTCAAATCTACTGTGATCTATTCCCATAACTACATTTCCAAACATCTGAATTAATCTTCTATAGCAGTCATAGGCAAATCTTTTATCATCAAATTGTTTAGAAAATCCTTCTACATTTTCATCATTTAATCCTAAATCCAAAATTGTATCCATCATTCCAGGCATAGATATTTTAGCTCCGGATCTAACAGAAACTAATAAAGTATTATCTTCTGCTGCAAAACTTTTCCCTGTTTTTTTCTCTACTTTTTCCAATGAAGTCAGTATATTATCCTCTAAATCTTCTAATACTTGACTTCCATTATGCATATAATCAACGCAAACTTCAGAAGTAATTATAAATCCATAGGGAACTTTTAGTCCTATACGTGTCATCTCTGCTAGATTAGCACCTTTTCCTCCCAATAATCTTTTTAATTCTTTGTTTCCTTCTTCAAACATAAATACCTTTTTTGACATGACATACCTCCTTTTAATTTGGATAAATATTAATATATTATTTTAAAATTCTATCCCCTTTTTTGCTTTAACACCTTTATCATAAACATGTTTTATTTTTTTCATATTAGTTATTATATCTCCATATTTTTTAATCTTCTTTCCAATTTTTTTTCCTGTTATTACTATTTCTATATCTTTATTATATACTAAATCCAAAAGTTCTTGTTCCGAAATAATTTCGTTTTCAATTAAATGTAAAACTTCATCTAAAATAAGCATATCTATATTATCCTTATTTATTATCTCTTTTATATTTTTTAATCCTTTACGAGTTTCATCTTTTATTTTATCGAGATTTTCTAATTCCCATAAAAATTTCTTATTAGAATTTATTATATAAACATCAATATTTTTTATACTCTTTAAAATAGATATTTCAGAGCTAGATCCATTTTTTAAAAACTGAACAAAAGCTACATGCATCCCAGCGCCTGCACCTCGTATAGCTTGCCCTATTGCTGCTGTTGTTTTTCCTTTTCCATCTCCAAAATACACTTGTATTAACTTTTTTGACATCTAATCTCCTTTTAAATAAATTAAATTTAAAGGACAGGTTGCCCTGTCCTATTATTTATTTTTTATTATCTTTTTTTATATTACCTCTCTCTTATGTCTGTTAATGATTCTCCATTTTTATTTGCATCTTTTTTAAGTTTAAAAAATTGAACATCTTTATTTAAGTCACTTGCAAGTTTTGACATTTGACCAATCATTTCCAAGTTGCTTTCTATCACATTAACTATACTTTCCGCAACTTGATCTGTTTGCATTCCTAACTCTTCTATTTGAGCAGAATTTTCTGTTATTCCATTTACAGCATGGGTAATTTCATCAGAAGCTGTTGCCTGTTCATTTGTTGATACTGATATATCCTTTATCTTTTGATTATTTTTTTCAGTTATATCTTTTATATTTTGAACATCTTCTTTAACTTTATTTGTTAATTCAATTCCACTTTTCACATTTACTTCAACATCTTTATTGGCTGATTTTACTTGTTCTACTTCATTTTGTATATTTTTAATTATACTTTCAATTTTTTCTGTTTCTCCATTAGTCTTTTCTGCTAATTTTCGTATTTCATCAGCCACAACTGCAAATCCTTTTCCAGCTTCTCCTGCTCTTGCCGCTTCTATTGCTGCATTCAATGCTAATAAATTTGTTTGTTCTGCTATTCCATTTATTGCTACTATTATTTCACCTATGCTATCTGATAATTCACTTAATTTTCCAATTTGGCTATTTGTCTTTTTAACACTTTCATTTATTGAGTTCATTCCTTCAGTCATATCTACAATATTTTCTGAACTTTCTTTGGCTATATTTATAGCTTCTTTGGAGGTCTCAGAAGTATCTTGTGCTATTTCTTTAATATCTCCACTTGTTGAAGCTATTTCTTCTAAACCTGCTAAAGATTCTTCTGTACTAGCTGTTTGATTCCTTACATTATCTAATACACTTTCGATATATTCTTTTAATTGTTTTATTCCTTCTTCAATATTATTTTCAATCTCAGAAAAATACTGACTTTTATCTCCTTTAACCAAGTTATCCATAACCTTTGAAAGTAGTTCATTATCTTCTTTAACTGTAGTTGATAAACTCTGTATATTTTTCATTGTATTTCCTAAACGGTCCATAAGCCGATTAAAGTCTCTAGATAACTGTCCTATTTCATCTTCAGATTCAATATCTAAACGAACACTTAAATCCCCTTTGGAAACTTCCTCGAATCTTCTTTGCAAATTTTGAATGGGTTCTTTAATAATCTTTTTTGAAAAGAAATAAATAGTCAATCCAATCAAAACTATTAGAATTGATACTACAACTAATAGTGATATCATTTCAGATCTACCTTCAGCTTCTAATATTTTTCTTTGATTTTTAATAACATCTTGAACGTCATCTATATAAAATCCTGTTCCCAATATCCAGTCCCACTCTTCAAAATGTTTAGTATATCCTAATTTAGGAGAAGCTTCCTCTTCTCCAAGCTTTGGAAAATAATAAGTGACAAAAGTTTCTCCATTTTCCACCGCTCCATCTACTAATTCTTTAACCATCTTTTTACCTTTTACATCTTCAATGTTTTCTCGGTCCATTCCCTCTTGAGATGGATCAGATGCTAAGACTTCTAATTGATAATCACCATTATCAATCCAATAATATCCTCCATCTCCATATCTACTTTCTCGTATCATCTCTTTTGCCTTTTTCTGAGCTTCATTCTTTGACATCTCACCTGTTTTTTCTTTTTCTAGATAATATTCAAAAATAGAAAATTTTGTTTCAACTAAATTTCTTAATTTTGCCTTTTTTTCTTTTATAATAGTCTCTTCATATGACTCTAAGAACTCATTTCTAGATTCTCTTTGTTCTCTAATACTTAATCCAGAAACCACAGCTACTCCTAATATTATAACTGTAAGAATTGCTGTCATTAATTTTGTGTTTAATTGCATTTACACCACTCCTTTCCTTTTGATAATATTACTATATATATAAATCTAATTAAAAACTCATTTAAAATATACAGCTCTATTTTTTTATATTCTTGTATAACATATATTCTAAATATTTTTTTATTTCCTTTTTTTTCTTTTTCTTTTTTATAAAAAAAATCCCTTTGAATAATTCCAGGGATTTTTTAATTATGATATTTTATTAAATTTTAATTTTTATCATGAAGATTAAACGACTGAACATCTTTATTTAAATCTGAAGCGATACTCGATACTTTTTTTATTCTCTCTAGATTATTTTCTATAACTTTAACTATATCAGAGGCAACTTCATTGGTTTCCATTCCTAATTCTTCTATTTGTGCTGAATTTTCAGTTATACTATTAACTGCATTAGTTATTTCATCTGAAGCTGTAGATTGCTCATTAGTTGAAACAGAAATTTCCTTAACTTTTTTGTTATTCTCTTCTGTTATAATTCTTATGTTTTTTATGTTCTCTTTAACTGTTTCAGTTAATTTGATTCCATTTTCAACATTTTCTTCTACTTCTTTATTTGCTACTTTAACTTCTGTTACTTCATTTTGAATATTTTTGATTATATTTTCTATTTTTTCTGTTTCGGTATTTGTTTTTTCAGCTAATTTTCTTATTTCATCTGCAACTACTGCAAATCCTTTTCCAGCCTCTCCAGCTCTTGCTGCTTCTATTGCTGCATTTAATGCCAGTAAATTAGTTTGTTCTGCTATTCCATTTATTGCTACTATTATCTCTCCGATATTATCTGATAAATCACTTAACTCTGTAATTTTTTTATTGGTTCGACTTACACTTTTATTTATATCTTCCATTCCTTCTGTCATCTCTTCTACATTATTAAAACTTATTTTGGCATTTTCAATTGCATTTTCTGAAGTAGCTAAAGTGTTTGTTGCAGAATCTTCAATTTTCTTACTAGTTGTGGCTATCTCTTCAAGTCCAGCTAAAGATTCTTCAGTACTTGCAGTTTGATTTCGTACATTATCTAAAACTGTTTCAATATAGTCTTCCAATTGAAGTACTCCATTATCTAGTTTGTCTTTTATTTGAGAATAATATTGACTCTTTTTTCCTTTAACAAGATTATCCATATTTTTAGATAAAAACTCATTTTCAGATTTAACTGTATTAGCTAAATTTTGAATATTTTCCATTGTTTTTCCTAATTTCATCATTAAATCATTAAAATTTTGTGATAATTCTCCAATTTCATCGTTATTTTTAACTTCTAATCTGACACCTAAATTTCCCCTTGATACTTCTAAAAATTTATTTTTTAGATTTTCCAAGGGATCTCTTATTAAATTAATTATCAAAAAATAAATACTAAGTCCAATTAAAATAATTAATCCCACTAAAGTAATTACTGTAGAAGTTATCTTATCTATCACTCTTTTTCTGATTTCTGTTCTTTGAATAGCTATAGCTTTATCAATATCATCTATATAAAACCCTGTTCCAAGTATCCAACCTTTGTCTTTAAAATATTTTACATAACTCAATTTCGGTTGATTTTCCTCTTCACCTGGTTTAGGCCACATATATTCTACATATCCAGCTCCATCATCTTTAGCTACTTTTACTGCTGCCGAAAAAAGATTTTTAACTTCTCCTTTTGCAACATTATATGAAGAATCATTTAATATTTTTCCATTTAATTGAGGCGATATTGGATGCATTATCATTTTAGGATAAGGTTGGGTATCATCGTTTATCCAAAAATAACCATCATTCCCATATCTTAACCTTTTTATTATTTTAATCATTTCCTTTTCACTAGGTATACCATTTCCTGTTTTCCCATTATTAATACTAGATGAAGCCATGTCTATTAATTCTTCAAGTTTTTGCTTTTTTTCGTTCATAAGTTCAGTTCTTCTTCTCTTTAATAAAATTTCTTCATTTTTAAATTCACTTTTAATTTCCAATCCCATTATAACTATTATTCCCACAAATAAAATACTTGAAATAATAAGCATAAACTTTTTTGTTAAACTCATCCTACTCACTCCCTTTCAAATATAATACTAGCTAGTTGCAAAATTGTAACCCATTGATTTTATTTAATTTATTAGACCTGATAATTAAGGCTTCCCTCCATTTTTATATACTGCTCACACCCGGGCAAACGCCATTTGCCCTTACAGAAAAACTTATATTCTTATCCCTACGTAACCTGAAACGTAAGGGCGAAGGGCCTTCGCCCGCATCACCCAAAACTAATTCTGTTAATAAATCTGTAGAAAACTTGATATCTTATCTTTTTAGTTTTGCAACTTTCTAAAATATAATACGACATATAAAATTTGCTTTTGACATATTTAAAACAGAAAAAAGGAGATTTTATCTCCTTTTTTCTGTATATCCTCATATCTTTAATAAATATATCAAATATCCTAATACCCATTAGTTTATATTATTTAACTGTCTTTAAAAATTCTCTTTTAGTTATTTCAATTTTTTCGTCTGCTTCTTTAGCTGTTTTAGCATTTATTCCAAAATAAAATTTAATTTTAGGTTCAGTTCCAGAAGGTCTCGCTGTAATATGTGTATCATCTTCTAACACAAATTGTAATACATTTGATGATGGAAGTGTAAGATCCTTTTTAGTTCCTTCTTCTAAATTTTTCTCTATACCTTTAAGATAATCTCTAAAAACTTTAACTTTTTTGCCTAAAATTTCAGTTGGCGCATTTTCCCTTAAATCAGATAAAATCTTTTTAATCTTCTCAGCTCCAGACTTACCTGCCATTTTAACTGCTTCTATATCTTCTCTGTAATAACCATATTTTTCATATAATTTATCTATCTCTTCCGCTATTGAAGAACCCTTAGATTCAAAATAAGCTGCCATTTCAGCTATTAGCATTGTAGCTCCAACGGCATCCTTGTCTCTGGCATGTGTTCCTACCAAATAACCATAACTTTCTTCAAAACCTAATAAGTAAGTTTTATCAATTTTTCCTGCTTTAAACTCTTTAATTTTTTCTCCTATATATTTAAATCCAGTTAAAGTTCTCATTATATCGACATTATTAGCTTTAGCCACTACATCTAACATAGGCGTAGATACAATTGTAGATATAATAACTGCATTATCCGGTATATTATCTTTATTTTGTAATATATATTCGGCTAATAATATTCCTATTTGATTTCCATTTGGATATATCCATTCTCCTTTGGGATTTTTCACTGCAGTTCCGATTCTATCTGCATCTGGATCATTGGCTAAAATAAGTTTTGAACCAGTTATCTCTGCTAATTCTATTCCCATTTTAAATACAGAAGGATCTTCTGGATTAGGATATCCAACAGTAGAAAAATTTCCATCTGGTTTTTCCTGTTCCTTAACTATATGAACATTTTTAAATCCAACTTCATCTAAAATTCTCTGTACAGATTTATTCCCAGTTCCATGTAATGGAGTGTATACTATGTCTAAATCTTTAGGAATATTTTTATTGATAACTTGTTTTTTTACTGCTTCGATAAATTTATCATCTATCTCTTTACCTATTATTTCTAAAAGTCCTTCTTTTTTGGCTTCATCTTCTTTCATTTCTTTTACTGTAGATAAATCCGTTATGCTATCAACTTCTTTTATTATAGCTTTATCATGGGGAGATACTATTTGAGCTCCGTCTTCCCAATATGCTTTAAACCCATTATATTCAGGTGGATTATGACTTGCAGTTATTACAACTCCAGATAACGTATTTAGTTCTCTAATGGCAAAAGATAGCTCCGGAGTTGGTCTTAGACTTTCAAACAAATAAGCTTTAATTCCATTTCCAGCCATTACTAAAGCAGTTTTTAAAGCAAATTCATATGATTTAATTCTACAATCATAAGCAATTACAATTCCTTTTTCCTTGGCTTTATTATCTGTTTTTAGCATATAATTGGCTAATCCTTGAGCTGCTTTCCCAATCATATATGTGCTTAATCTATTAGTTCCAATTCCTCTTATTCCTCTTATTCCTCCAGTTCCAAATTCTAATTCTTTATAAAATCTTTCTGTTATTTCCTCTTCGTTTCCTTTTATATCTTTTAATTCTTGTTTATCTTCTTCACTTAAAAAATCTGAATTTAACCATTCATTATATTTTTCTTCCACTCTTTTGTCCATTAACAAGCACCTCCATATTATATTTAAAATTGAAATAATTATTTATTTTTCAAAAATCTCATATTTTTTGGCAATATTATTTACTCGTTTTAAAGATCTCTCTTTTCCGATAACTCCTATTAGAGAATATAACTCTGGACCTCTTGTATCACCAGTTAAAACAACCCTTAAAGGCATTAAAACTTTTCCTACTCCCTCTCCTATATCAGAAATCATCTGATTTAAAAGATCTCTGGCCTCTTGAGATGTAGGATCATTTTCTAAAGCCTCAAATCTTTCAATAAACATTTTAATAGCCCTTTTTTGAACTTCACCTTCAATGTTACTATACATTCTTTTTATAGCTTTTCGATGTCCTTTATTTTGAGCATCTTCAATTTTAGGTAATTCAAATTCATCTTCAAAAAAGACAGCTGCTAATTCTGGTAATTCTGCCAATGTATTTGCAGAATCTCTTATAAGATCAATTATCTCTTTTAATTCATTAAATTTTTCATCTGATATATTTGATTTAAGATATCCTGATTTTTCAAAATAAGGTAAAGATAATTTTGTTAGTTTATCTAAATCATAATCTTTTATATATTTATTATTAATCCAATTTAATTTTCTTCTGTCAAATACTGGACCACCTAGAGATATATTATCAAATGTAAAGTTTTCTACCATTTCATCTAATGTAAATATTTCTTTATTATCTCCAATACTCCATCCTAAAAGTCCTAAAAAGTTTAACATCGCCTCTTTTAAATAACCATTTTCTCTATAATAATTTAAAGAAACTGGATTTTTTCTCTTAGATATTTTAGTTTTATCTTTATTTCTAAGAAGTGGCATATGTACCCACTCTGGTTCTTTCCATCCAAAAGCTTTATACAGCTGTATATGTTTTGGTGTAGAAGCTATCCACTCTTCAGCTCTTATAACATGGCTTATTCCCATTAAATGATCATCTACTACATTTGCAAGATGATAAGTTGGAAATCCATCTGATTTTAATAAGACTTGATCATCTATTTTGTCATTATCAAAAGATACATCTCCTCTTAATTTATCTTTTACAATTGTTTGTCCTTCATATGGCATTTTTAATCTTATTACATAATCTTCTCCATTATCCAATCTTTCTTGAATTTCTTTTTCTGATAATTTTCGACAATGTCCATCATAACCAGGAGCTTTTTTCATTGCTTTTTGTCTTGCTCTTAATTTATCTAATCTTTCTCTGGTACAAAAACAGTAATATGCTTTTCCTTCTTCAACTAACTGTTTTCCATATTTACTGTATAGATCAAATCTTTCTGATTGTCTATATGGACCAAAATCTCCTCCAACATCAGGACCCTCTGACCAATCTAACCCTAACCATCTAAGAGAATCAAAAATCTGTTGTTCGGATTCTTTAGTGGATCTAGTTTGATCAGTGTCTTCTATTCGTAATAAAAATTCACCGTCATTCTTTTTTGCAAATGCATAATTAAATAAAGCTATGTAGGCTGTTCCTACATGTGGATCTCCCGTGGGAGATGGCGCTATTCTTACTCTAACATCTTTCATTTGTAAAATTCCTCCTCTAGTTTTGTATACTTTCTCTTCTAATCATAAAGTTTATCTAAAAATCAATTTATCTTTTTCTATATTTAATCCCTTTATATAAACTGGAAATCCCAGCTGACTAAATTTAAAAATTGGATTTAATCTTGTTTCAAATTCACCAATGATGGATCCAGGCACTGGCATGAACCTATTAACACGAGCTTTATCAATATTATACCACAATTCTTCTTCTTTTTCTACATAAAATACACCCTCTAAATGCATGCTCATAACTACTGCCAGAACTTTTATTTTTCCATCTAATATTATTCTATCTTGAGCAAAGTTAATTTCTAATTCTTTTATATCTTTATTGTTTTCCAAAAAAGATTTTTTCAAATCTTCTTTAGTTATAATGATTTCAGATCTTTTAGTAGCAATATTAGTATAGATGCGATTTATTATTACGCCATCAATAACAACATCTTCTAAAACCATTATACTTCCTGAAATCTTTTTTTTCCCTATTGAATCTATTTTTGAATTCTCAGATATTTCTAAAATTTCATCTTGGGAATATATCATTAAGTTTGTTAATATAAAAATTATTAAAATCAACTTTTTCATTTTTATCTCCTAACGGTTTTATCTTCTAATTAATTCAAAGTCTTTTAAATTTATTTTTTTTATCTTATCATAATTAATATCATATTCTTTTGATATACCTTCAGTTGTTATTATATCATATTCCTTTTTTGACTCAAACTGATATCTATTTTTTATTATATGTAAAAACTCCTGAGTTCCCTGATTATTTTGACTTTTTTGATTTAATTCATCTAATTTTTCTTGAGTTATAGATATTTCTATTAATTTATCATTTGTAAATAATTTGTTTACATCTTCTATGGAATATAATCCCTTTTCCAATCCTGTTTTGATGTTAAAAGCAGGAATTATTGCTATATCAGCCTTATAATAATCAATTAATCTAAATCCCAAATCCTTAATATACTCTATATCATTAGAAAAAAGTGTCTCTTCTTTATCAAAGGTTTGAACATTATAACCTATAATTTCATTATTCCTTTTGATTATCTCTTTTTCTTTTTTGCTAATATAATCTTCAACCATTTGATTTGCAGTATATTCTTTAATATTTTTTATATTATATACATTTTCGATTTTCACTCTTTTCAAAAGATTTTGGTCATTATATTTATTTACCTCTTTTGATTCTTTTGAGTTGTAACTTACATCTGTTATCTTAAACATTCCATTTGGAATTAAATAATTATTATTGATTTCTATTTTATCCTGTTCTAACTCACATCTTCCACTCTCAAATAATATAGAGACTTCTTTATATTTTTCTAAAATATTTACATTTACAGCTCTTCTTAAATCTGAAACAACAAATATAAAGTCAACATATTCCTCTACGTTAAATATTACTTTTTCCAATTGCTTATCGTAATCAAGTCCATCTTCATAATCATATATGTCGGTTAATCCAATTGCTGCTATTTTGTACTCTAATTTATCTATTATTTTATAATCCAAAACATTTTCTTGTTTTATATTCAAAGAACTAAATTCAAAATCATACTTTTTATTTGCATCTGCTAAATATTCCCCTAATGCATAAAAATTAAAATCAGCTTGTATATCATGATAAAAAGATATATAGATGTCATCTATTTCTTTAAATCCAACCAAATTATTCCCAGTATTTATTTTTATAATATCTTCTCTTAAAACTTTCGCTTTTTCCAAAGCTGTATAGATATTACTTAGTTCTTTATATTCCCCCTTTAAATTTCCCATTGTTACAATAGAAAAATCAATTACTTGAGAATAAGATATATTAATTAATATAAAAAATAATAAACATCTATTTAGAATCTTCATTAGATTTCCCCTTATATTTTAAATAAGCCGATATAAATATATCAATATCACCATCTAAAACTGCTGACGTATTTCCTGTCTCTTCATCTGTCCTATGATCTTTAACCTTTTGATATGGATGCAATACATATGACCTAATCTGATTTCCCCATGCAATTTCTCCCATATCTCCTTGCATTTCATTTAATCTATCTTCCTTTTTTTTCATTTCGATTTCAAACAATCTAGATTTCAATATTTTTAAAGCTGTTTCCTTGTTTTGAATTTGAGACCTCTCATTTTGACAAGTTACAACTGTTTTAGTGGGTAGATGGGTTATTCTAACAGCAGAGTCGGTAACATTTACATGTTGTCCACCTGCTCCACTCGCACGATATGTATCAATTTTCAAATCACTATCATTAATTTCTATCTCTATTTCATCATCAATTTCAGGAGTCACATCTAAAGATGCAAATGAAGTATGTCTTCTACTATTAGAATCAAAAGGTGATATTCTCACTAATCTATGTACGCCTTTTTCACCTTGTAAATATCCGTACGCATTTTCTCCTTTAACCAAAAAAGTTGCAGATTTAATCCCAGCTTCATCTCCATTTAATTTATCATAAACTTCAATTGTATATCCATTATTTTTTGCCCATCTTGTATACATTCTATATAACATTGCTGCCCAGTCACAAGACTCAGTCCCACCTGCTCCAGAGTGAAGAGTTAATATGGCATTGTTTTCATCAAATTCTCCATTTAAAAGCAATTCGGTTTCAAATTTATCAATCTTTGAACTCCATTTTTCTATTCTTTCTTTAAATTCCTCTTGAAATTCTATTTCTCCCATATCGATAAATTCTTTTAAAGTTTTAATATCTTCTTCTTCCTCTTTTAATTGCTTATATCTTTTTATTTTAGCCTTTAATCTATCCATCTCTTTCATTAATTTTTGAGCTTTTCTATTATCGTCCCAAAATCCAGGGGCAGTACTTTTTTGCTCTATTTTTCCAATTTGTTCTTTCTTTTTTTCTAAATCAAAGATGCCCCCTTATCTCTTCTAATTTTTCTTTTTGTTTATCTAATTCTCTATTTAATTCTAATATATCCATAATTCCCCTTCTTATTTAAGTTTTTATATTACCTTTTTTGCTCTTTTAACAAAACTCCATTATTCACTTTATACTTTTCTTTGGTTTTTACTTCTGATTTTGATTCTTCATATATATTCCCATCATTTCCTATATGACTATATTTATAATTATAATATTTTCCTATTTCTATATCTCTTAAAACCTCTTTATTTTCTGTAATAACTAGATAATTGTCATCTATTATTCTAATATACTTTTGAATATTAAACAGAGGAATGAAAATGTCTTCATCTTTTTTGATTTTATAATCGTCTATATAAAAGAAGTTTTCATTATATAGATTTATTATATTATCTCTTATCTCCTCAATAATTTCTTTAGAATATATTAAATAATAATCAGATTCTGAATCATCTTTTTCATATATATTTCCATTTTTTACTTTAATACTAACAAATCCTGAAAGTTTACTCCAGTCTTTAATAATCTTAAATTCACGATCCTTTTTTTCTAACATATTAAAATCTAATCTCATTTCTTCTTTTAGCTCTGAAAAATCTGATTTTATTGATACGCCCATATTGTCTCTTGGTATATAATCAGCAAAGTTATATGTCTCTAATCGTTTTGTTATCTTTTCTTCGCCTTCTTGTATTATATTATAATATTTTTGCACTTTTTCTTCATAAACTAAAGTCAAACTCTCTTTAACTTCATAAGATTCTATGTTAATTGGGTTTTCTGGATCTATAAAATATTTATATTTATAATCTTCTCTTTCGTTATTTAATTTTTGAAATATTTCGTCATGTTTTAAATCTTCATCGTCATCTACATAATTAAATAGATCAAAAAAGAGAGATATATCATTACTTATATATAATTTTTCATCGTTATAGCTATATATAAAAGGATCATCACCTAAATTATAATATGTGTTAATGTCATTTAAAAATCTATTATCAAACTGAGAATTATTATAAAAATCACTGCCTAAAAACTCAAGAGATGGTGCTTTTATAACCATGAAAATTTTATTATAATCGATTAGAGATATTGCATATTCTTTGTTTTCTATAAAGTCTTTTAAGTTAATACCTTTGAAATCAGTATACTTGTTTAAAATCCTTTTAACTTTATTTAAATCATCATTTTTTATATTATAGATATTTTCCTGGGCAGAATGGAAATACAATTCAGATTGATCGGGCATGATATTTTCTCCTAAATTAGCAGAAAATATATATGTTGATATTACAAAAAATATACAAATTTTTTTTATATTCATTTAATTCCTCCTGGGTAGTTTCTATTTATTATAACATAAGTTTTTTTAAAAATAAAGTTTTTTTGCGAAAACAACTGGCAATAAATCCCTATAATCTTTGAATTCCATATCACTATTTTCACTGTTATAATGAAATTTTTCTATTCTTAAAAACAAAAAAGTTAAAGCTGCTCTATCTAAACTTAAGTGGAAAGTTTTTCGTTCGATTTCTTTTAGTTTTCTAATTTTTTCATACCCCTTTAAAAAAGAATCCACACACTCTTTTTTGTACTCTCCATACTTTGAAAATATCCAAAAATTAAAAACTATTGCAATATCATGTATAAAATTTTCAGTCATGGCATCATTAAAATCTATAATTCCAGAAATATTATTATTTTCATCTACAAAAATATTATCTGGAAAAATATCATTATGAATTATTCCATTTGGTAAGTCTAAATCTTCTAATTTTTTTACTTCTTTTACCTTTTCCATAATTGGTCCATAATTTTCATTTAAAATGTTTTTTAATTTATTTTTATCTTTTATGATTATATTATATAAATAATTCATTTCAATTTTTTCCGTTCTTTTTAATATCTTGTCTTCTGATAAAATATGCATTTTAGCTAGTAACTTTCCAAATTCATATAACAAATTTTCATCTATATCGGTAGCTTCTGATCCTTCTAAAAACGAAAAAACAGCAGCCATTTTATCCTTTATATAAAAGTGATTTCTGCCAAACAGATCATTTAAAACATTAGGACAAGGTATTCCATTTTGATTCAAAAAAGATAAATATTCTAACTCTTTTCTTTCATAGGTTTCATCTACATCTCCTTCTAATATTCTTAATATATATTTATCTTTATTAGTTTTTATTAAATAATTAGTATTCATTATTCCTTTTTTTATTCCTATATATTCCTCTAATTTTCCTAAATCATAATCTTTTATTATCTTTTCTATTTCATTTTTTTTTAATTTAGTATATACTGCCATGTTATCCTCTTTTCTCTATTATTAATTAAAATTTTTACCAAGCAACTCTAAGAACTTCGTCTTCAGTTGTAACTCCTTTTTTGACTTTCTCAAGACCATCTTTTTTGAGTGTCTTCCATCCTTTTTTCTCTAATCTTTCCTGTATCTCATGGTTACTTCTACCACTTAATATTTCCGTTTTAGTTTCTGGATTTATTAAAAATAATTCATGGATTCCTGTTCTCCCTTTATATCCAGTATTAAAACAAAAGTCGCATCCTTTTCCATAATATATTTTTTCTCCATCATCCAATATTTTTTCAGTTTTGCAATATGGACAGATCTTTCTCACTAATCTTTGAGCCAAAACTCCAACTAATGAAGAAGTTATTAAATATGATTCTATCCCCATATCAATAAGCCTTGTTACAGCTGACACAGCATCGTTTGTATGAAGGGTTGCAAATACTAAGTGACCTGTTAATGAAGCTCTTATGGCGATTTCTGCAGTCTCTTTATCTCTAATCTCTCCTACCAATATTATATCTGGGTCTTGTCTTAAAATAGATCTTAATCCTTCTGCAAAAGTAAATCCAATATCAGTTTTTACCTGTATTTGTGATACACCATCTAATTGGTATTCTACAGGGTCCTCTATGGTAATAATCTTTTTTGTTCTATCATTTATATTACTAATAGCTGAAAACAAAGTTGTTGTTTTCCCAGATCCAGTAGGACCAGTTACTAAAATAATTCCATTTGGCTTATTTATTAATTCTTCAAAAGTATCTAAATTTTCTTGAGTCATACCAATTTTTTGTAAATTCAACTCACTTTTTTGATTAGCCAAAATTCTTATAACAATTGCTTCCCCATCTATTGTAGGTAAAACAGATATTCTAAGGTCTTGTTCCTTTTCTTCGGTTTTTATCTTTATTCTTCCATCTTGTGGCAACCTTTTTTCTGCTATATCTAGTTCTGCCATTATTTTTATTCTCGATACTATTGCTGGATATATTGATTTTAATTGTTTAGGAGTTTGTATAGTGTGCAACACTCCATCTATTCTGTATCTTAAAACTATCTCTTTTTGCAAAGGTTCTAAGTGTATATCTGTTGCCCCTCTTTTATATGCATCTAAAATAATACGATTTACAAATCTTATTATTTCTGCATTTTCATTATTGTCTTCTATATTAAATTCTGAATCATTGACATTTAGTTCTTTTTCCATCTCTCTTATCATTCCAGAACCAACACCAAAATATTTATTAATCAAAAGATATAAGTCTTTTTCTTCAATTTTTATAGGAATTATTCTTTTTTTGAATTTAGCTTTTAATCTCATAATTAATCTAGTATTACCAGGTTTTGTCATGGCAAGATATACAGAATTTTTAGTTGTTTTATATGGAAATATCTGTTCTTCATGGACTAAATCCTCTTCTATTAAATCTAGTGCTTCTCTTTCAACTTCTGTAGTTTTAATATCAAATTTTTCAAATTTTTCCATAGCTCCCCCTTTTAATAAAATATTAAATCATCTATCAAAAAAGCCCTTTTAAAAGGGCTTTTTTGATAATTTAATATCCAAGTTTATAATTTTTCTATTATTGCATCTGTAAATTCTGTAGTTGTTGCATCTCCACCAAGATCTTTAGTTGCAACTTTTTTCTCTTTTAATACAGTTTTTAAAGCTTTATCTATTTTTTCTGCTTTTTCTGTTTCTCCTATATGATTTAACATCATTATTGCAGAAAGAAGTAATGCAGAAGGGTTTGCTAGGTCTTTACCAGCTATATCTGGAGCAGATCCATGTACTGCCTCAAATACTGCACAATTTTCTCCTATATTAGCTCCTGGAGCCATTCCCAATCCACCTACTAATCCTGAACATAAATCTGAAATTATATCACCATAAAAGTTAGGGGCTACCATAACATCATATTGCTCTGGATATTGAACTAATTGCATACACATATTATCTATTATTCTATCATCAAATTCAATTTCAGGATACTCCTTAGCAATTTCTCTAGCTACATCTAGAAATAATCCATCTGTGAATTTTTGAATATTTGCTTTATGTAATGCTGTTACTCTTTTTCGATTGTTATCCTTTGCATATTCAAATGCAAATCTGACGATATTTTCTGATGCTTTTCTAGTTATGATTTTAATTGTTTCAGCTGCAATTTTATCTCCAATATAATGCTCTACTCCTGAATATAATCCCTCGGTATTTTCTCTTACAGTAACTAAATCGATATCATCATATCTATTTTCAACCCCATCAAAGGTTTTAGATGGTCTAATATTTGCATATAAATTTAATTTTTTTCTTATAGCAACATTAACACTTCTAAATCCTCCACCTACTGGTGTTGTTATTGGAGCTTTTAGAGCTACCTTATTTTTTTTGATACTTTCAATTACGCTATCCGGTAGAGGCGTTCCTTCGCTTTCCATTGCTCCTAATCCAGCATTTACCTCTTCCCAATTAATTTTTACACCTGCTTTTTTGATAATCTTTTTTACTGCCTCTGTTATTTCTGGACCTATTCCATCTCCAGGTATTAAAGTAATATTGTGCATTAAATGTCCTCCTCATATTTTTTTATTAGATTTATATATTATTTTGTTATATCTTTTAATAATTCTCTATATTGTTTTGCCATTAATTTCATCATCCATTTTCTAAAAAATTGATACCATTTGTATTCCATCTCATCCATTCTAGCTAAAGATTCTCGTAAAGTCTTTTTTAAAAAATTCAATTCTGCAAAACTTACTTTTAATTCTTTTTTCTTTTTCTTTTTAGCTTCATTTTCTAAATAACTGAGAAAATTTAACATTCCCTTTGCCTGTTGTTCTCCATAGGCAGAAGCCTGTTTTTTTAATTCTCCTGCTAACTTCCCAAGCATTTTTTTATTGTGCTTTTCTATTTTTAAAACATGCTTCCTTTTTCCTTTTCCTAACTTTTGAACATATGAAGCCATTCCCATCATAGATTTATTCTTCATCATATCTATTTGGCTCATTTGATTTGGATTCATTCGTTGTTGTTTCATACTTCATTCATCTCCTCTAGTATCTTGTCTGCTGCCTCTTTTCTATCTTCAGAATTTCTTATTGGTCTTCCAATGACTATATAATCTCCACCTTCTTGAACAGCCTGTTTAGGAGTCATAATCCTTTTTTGATCTCCTACTTGTGCCCATTTTGGTCTAATACCAGGTGACAAAGTTATAAAATCTTCTCCTAACTCTTTTTTGATTATCCCTATCTCTTTAGGGGAACATACTACACCATCTGCCCCTGCCTTTTTTGCCATTTTAGCCAAATGTAAAACATACTCTTGGGTATTAGAAGCTGATATTTTTAACATGTCTAAGTCTGATTTATCTAAGCTTGTTAAAACAGTTACTGCTAATAATATTGGTCTTTTAATCCCCTTTTTTGAAGCTTCATCTTCAATAGCTTCTCTAGTAGTTTTTATCATTTCAAAACCACCTGTTGCATGAACATTAAACATATCAACACCCTGTCTAGTTAATACTCTTGCTGCTGATGCTACGGTATTTGGAATATCATGATATTTTAAATCAGCAAATATTTTCCCGTGGTTTTCTCGGATTACATCAAAAATTCTAGGTCCTTCCGCTGTAAAAAGTTCTTTTCCAACTTTAAAAACACCTACTCTATCCTTTAGTTCTTCTACTAATTCCTTGGCTTTTTGAAAATCAGGTACATCTAATGCTAATACTAATTTTTCTCTCAAATTGTTTCCTCCCTATTTTTTTAATTATCTAATTTTCCATTAATTTATAGGATTCAAAGTTCTCTATTCTAAATTATAACATATCAGGTATCTATATACAAACACCAATTTTATACTTATTTGTTTAATGCCATATATTTAATATCTTTGAATATCTTCATCACAGCAAATATTATAACTAAAAATTCTAATCTACCTAATATCATTCCTAATGTTTGAGTCCACAATATCATTGCAGGAGCATCAGGACTAGTCAATCCAATTGATAATCCAACTGTTCCCAAAGAAGATGCGAATTCAAACATCGATTCTAAAAGATCATATCCATGGGCTAGATATACTAAAACACCGGCAAAAAAGGTAGTCATATAAATAAATATATAGTTTGCAGTTTCTCTAATATATTCAATTTTTATATATGTTTTTTCTTCTCCTCGCCAGATATAATTTTCAACCACAGCATTTTTGGGTAAAAAATACATTTTTAATTCCCACCAAAATGATTTAATCATTAAATATATTCTATATAATTTAATACCCCCGGCTGTAGAACCAGTTCCACCACCAATGAGCATCATGAGTATCATTGCAAAAACACCTATTTGATTCCAATTACTAAATACATCTAGAGAAAAACCAGTTGTTGAAATAGCAGATATCACCTCAAATAATGATCTTCTAAGTTTATCTGAAACAGATGTATATACTGTCCCTAGAGTAAAATATCCAATAAATGGAGCAAAAAAGGCTATTATAAATAACATTAATTTAATTTCCCCATTTTTAAAAAATATCTTAAATTTACCTTTTAATAAAGTAAAATGTGTTGCAAAATTAATAGTACCTAGTATCATAAGAATCCATGTAATCATTTCAATTGGTAAGCTATCCCAGTATCCAATACTTTCTGGTCTTGTTGAAAACCCCCCTGTTGAGAGAGCTGCTATTGAGTGATTAATTGCATCAAATACTCCCATACCGGCTACAACATATAATAATATTCCAGCTAAAGTATAACCACTATATATATACATTATTGCTTTAGTTGATTTCTTTATATGTGGTAAAAGTTGATCATTTCTTCCTTCGGCATTATATAATTCAAATCCATAGGGATGTAGCACAGAAGAAAGCATAACTACTACTAGACCTGCTCCACCAAAAAACTGCATTATACTTCTCCATAATAAAAATATTTTTGGTGTTTCAGTTACATCTACTACTGATAATCCTGTTGTAGTCCATCCACTAGTACTTTCAAATACAGCTTGTGTAAAATTTAATTGTTCATTTATAATAAATGGAAATGCAGATGATATTATAGCTACAAGCCAAGAAACCAATACTATAATTCCACCTTCTTTTAAAGAAAGAGATCCTTCTCCCTTCCCTTTACTTAATTTCCATATTATAAATCCTAATATTACACATAACACAGAGGGTATTGTGAAAGATTTTATATAAATCACATCTTCTGGATAAAAAAATAAAATTGGCAATGGAAGTAATAAAAATCCTCCTACTGACATTATTAAAATCCCTATATATTTTGCCATAAGTTTATATCTATCTTTAATTATATTTTTATGTCTCATTCCTTCTCCCCACCTTATATAAATGAGTCATTTTCAGACTCTTTCTTAGATTTTATTTTTGTAATTAATCTCCTGTAAGCGCGCTAAATGCCTCTGCTTGTTTTTCAGGAAGAGTTATTATGAGGATCTTATCATTTTCTAATAACTTTGTGTCTCCTCTGGGTATTATAACTTCTTCTCCTCTAATAACACAACCAAAAACAATGTCACGTGGTAAATCAATTTCTGATAACTTCATATTTATAACTGGTGATTTTTCTTTTAAAATAACTTGAGAAACGTTAATTTTTCCTTCTTCTATTGATAATAAGTTGTTAACATCTGCGACCTCTACTCTTTGCTCTATTAATAAAGAAATCAACTTAGTAGTATTAAATATAGTTTCCACTCCTAATTTCTTAAATATCTCTTCGTTATCTGGATTATTTACAACGGAAAAAGTTGAAGGAACTCCAAATTCTTTAGATGCCAGTTGACATATAAATAAATTACTCGGATCATCACCTGTAAGAGATATTATGGCATCTGCCTTAGAGGCTTCTGCTTGTCTCAAAAATTCTTTTTTGGAAGCATCACCATTTATAACAATGCAATTTAAATCTCTTGCAAGTACTTTACAATATTTTTTATCTTTATTTATAACAACTACATTATATCCTTTGGCAATAAAATTTTTAGTAAGATAATAAATTACCTTTCCTCCACCTACTATTATGATATCCATTATTTTTCCTCCCCATCTAAAATACTATCTTCTAATTCCTTTACCAATAAGTCTGTTGGACTTATTGGTATTATATCTAACCCTTGATAGATAGATTCTTTATCTGGATCTATTACTTCTACTAAAACCTTTGGTACTTTGTATATTGTTTTAGAAATTTGCGAAATCATTGAGTTTATGTTATCACTATCTGTAGCTGCCACAACTACATCTGCTTTATCACATTTCGCCTGTTTTAATATTTCAACCTCAGTTCCATCACCACAAATTTTAAACCCAGTAAACTCTGTGGATAGTCTTCTAAAAGATTTTTCATATTTATCAATTATTACAACATCATTTCTTAATTTAGATAATCTATTAGCTAAATATGAACCACTTCGTCCACAGCCAATAATAACTATATACATATTTCCTCCTTTTACTTATCTTCTCCCATATTTATGTTTTCTTTGCTATAGTCAAACTTTGTTGTCCTACTTAAATTTTGTTTTGCAGGTTCATAAGTTGGATCTAAAGCTAAAGCCGCTCTATAATTTTTTTGCGCTTCCTCTTTTTTATTTTGTAATTCTAATATAACTCCTAATAAATTAAAAACAACAGGTTTATCAGAATTCAAATTAATCGCTTTGTTTAGAGAATCTTCAGCTTTGTCAAATTCTCTTTTATTTATATAAGCCTTGGCGTGATTTAAATGATCTTCATAATCTTCAGAAGATTCTTTAGATAAATCTATATTATTTCTTTCGATCACCTCACTTACTATACTTCTAATTTCATTTGAAGAAAAAGGTTTCCTTAAATAATCAACTGCCCCTAATTTCATAGCCTCAACAGCAGTATCTATATTTCCAAATCCAGTTATCATAATAACAGTAACCTCTTTATTACTTTCTTTTATTTTTTTTAATACTTCTAATCCATCCATTCCAGGTAATTTCATGTCCAATAAAATTAAATCATATTCACCCTCTTTTAACTTCTCTAATCCATCTTCCCCATTAACTGCAGATGTTACGTCATAATCCTTGCTCAAAGATTTGTCTAACATAAATCGTATATTTTTTTCATCATCAATAATTAATATTTTTTCACTCATTACTACTCATCTCCATTCTTTTTTTTATCTTCCAAATTTTCTTTTATTTTTTCTAATAATTTTTTAGGTTCAACTGGTTTTATTATATAATCGCTGGCTCCTAAATCATCGGCTTTTTTCATTGTTTCCTCTTCAGCTATAGCACTTAACATTAAAATTGGAATATCAGAAGTTTCTTCATCTTTTTTTAATGTTTCACATACTAAAAGACCATTCATTTTAGGAATTTTTATATCCAATAATATTATATCAGGCTTCCAATCAAATGCTATTTCAGTGGCAGTTATTCCATCTGAAGCTATTTTGTAATCATATCCATTAGTTTTTAACATTATCTGTATTACGCGACTAATATTTTTATTATCTTCTACTAATAAAACTTTTTTCAAGATATCACCTACTTTGCTAATTTTACGGTAAATGTAAATGTAGTCCCTTTTCCTTCTTCACTTTCTACCCAGATTCTTCCTCCATGTGCTTCAACCATTTCTTTTGAAATAGCTAAACCTAAACCAGAACCAGTGTCAGAATCTTTATCTTCTCCAACTCTAACAAATTTATCAAATATTTTACCTTGATACTGATGTGGAATCCCCTTTCCAGTATCTTCAACAGAAATATGAGCTTTATGTCCTTTCTTTTCTGCTATAATTTTTATTTTATCCCCTTCGCTTGTATACCTCAAAGCATTTCCAATTAGATTTGTTATTATCCATGTTACTTTATTAATGTCAACATGAACTTTTAAATCTTTTTGCCCTTCTTTAGCTATGATCTCAACACCTTTATTTTTTGCCTGCTCAATAAAAGGTTTAGTTGCTATTTTCAATATTTCATTTATCTTGACATTTTCAAACTCTAAATCAATCTCTCCTGATTCTATTTTAGATAAGTCTAGTAAATCATCTACTAAATTATTTAATCTTTCACAATCCTCTTCTGCTACTTCTAACAACTCCTCCTGAGTTTCATTTAATTCTCCTACTTCTCTTTCTAATAGCATATTTATTCCCATCTTCATTGAAGTCAAAGGAGTCCTGAATTCATGCGATACTATAGATACAAATTCAGTTTTTAAGTTATCAGTCTCTTTTAAATGAGTGATATCATCAAATAGAGTAACAACCATTTTCACTTCTTTTTTCTTATTAGTTACTGGATTAGTAGTAACTCTAAAAAAAGCCTCTTTATCCTTATCTTCATGTAATTTTAATTCTTCTGATTTTATTCCATCTTCAATATTATCCGTTTTTAATGTTTCATCTATTAAATTAAATATTTCTTCATTTTTTATCGTTTCTAAAAAATGATTTCCTTTAGCTAACTTTTCTTTTAACCCAAAAATCTCTTCTGCCTTTGAGTTCATTATCAACACTCTATTTTCACTATCTGTAACAATTAATGGATTGGATATACTTCTTACTATAGCCTCTGATTTATTTTTTTCTGCAATCAAAGTATTAACATTCATCTCTTCATATTCTTTTAACCTATCCGTCATCTTATTAAATTCTTCGGCCAACTCTCCTATTTCATCTTTGGTATTTACTTTTATCTCCTGATTTAAATCTCCTGATGCAATTTTTTTTGTGACTTGTGTCAACTCTTTTATTGGAGTTAAAATTAATTTAGAAACTTTTAAACCTAAAATTATAGCTATAATAATTGCTATCATAGAAAATATTACTGTAGAAATAGTGGCCTGTTTTGAATTCGCATTGGCATTTTGTTGTGATTTTTTCATGTGTTCTTGATTTATAATAAGTAATTCTCTGATTTTTTCTTTCAGTTCTTTAAAAAGGGGATTAGATTCATTTAAATAATAACTTTGCATTTTTTTCTCATTTTCTAAATCCTTTAAACCCAAATGTTTTTTTAAATACAACCTATACTTTTTATTAATATTATTGATAATCCCTTTTTCATCTTCAATTGTTATATTGTCCTCGGCTCGTGAAAGATATTTTAAAAATTTTACCTCATTATTTCCAAAAATTTCTAGTCCTTTTTCAGTCTGTCCGAAACTGTATATCAATTGAGCACTATCTTGCCTTTCAATTGCTTCCATCATATTTTCAGCTGCTATAATACTATTATAATTTTCCAACATTATCTCATCTATAGCTTTATTTAATGACATGAAATTCATTACGGAATATATAGTGACACTAATTAAAATTAAAATCATTATTCCATATCCTACTAAAACTTTATTTCTCAAATGAAAGTTTTTCATTGATGTCTCCTCTCTAACCTTTTTTGAAAATTTATTTTATAGAAGCCTTATATATTCTATCCATAATAGCTCTACCAATTCCTACTTCAGGGATCTGTTCAGCATAGATAATATCTATATTAGATTTATCTAAATCATGCAATAATTCAAAAAGTCTAGAAGCAGCTTCAATCATGTCACCCTTTTTTGATAAAATCTCAATCTTATCATAATTAATACCTAAATCATTCCCTTTAAAAGATAGAACACCAATTTTTTTATTTTTATCTTCTTTTGAAATCTCCCCTTTAAATATTTTCAAAGGAGTCCTTGGAGAATAATGACTTGGAAGTTGTCCCGGAGCTGTTGGATTTTTTGTCTTTCTATTATATATCTCAACTTTACCAATAACTTCTTCTAATTTCTCGACAGAAATAGCTCCTGGTCTTAGTACTATTGGATTTTTTTTTGTAAGATCTAAAACGGTAGATTCAACTCCCATTTCACATTGATCTCCATCTATAATCATATCAACTCTATCTTCTAGCTGTTCTCTCACATGTTCAGCTGTAGTTGGACTTAGATAACCAAATGGATTGGCACTTGGTGCTGCCACTGCTCCATTTGAATTTTCTATAATTTTCAAAGCAATTTCATTTGAAGGCATCCTTACAGCAAATGTGTCTAAACCCGAAGTTGCTAAATTAGGAACGATCTTTTTTTTAGGCAAAACTAAAGTCAAAGGACCTGGCCAAAACTTATTTATAATATCTCCTACTAATCCACCTTTTTTGATATCACCTAATTTATACAACATTTTTAAATCTGATATATGAGTTATTAAGGGATCAAAACTAGGCCGATCCTTGGCTTTAAATATTTTAGCCAAGGATTTTTCATTAAATAGATCTCCACCTAATCCATATACTGTTTCTGTTGGAAAAGCTACTAACTTTCCTTCTTTTAAGTATTTTCCTGCTTTTTGTAGATTTTTTTCTGTTGGTTTATATAAATTCATTTATTTCTCCTATTTTTACATTTGATCCAAATATTTTGAATATCCCAAATCTTCAACTTTTTTAGCTGTTTTTTCAACTGTACTTTCCATATTGTTCATATAATCAATTACATTCTCTTTTATTTTATCATATTTATTTGATAAAATTTTAGCAGCTAATATCCCTGCATTTTTTGATTTATTAATTGCAACTGTAGCCACTGGAACTCCATTTGGCATTTGAACTATTGATAAAAGAGAATCCATTCCACTTAAACTAGATCCTTTAACAGGAACACCAATCACTGGAAGATGTGTTAAAGCCGCCACCATTCCTGGTAGATGAGCTGCTCCTCCAGCTCCTGCTATTATAACTTCTATTCCTCTATCAGAAGCATTCTTTGCATAATCAACCATTCTGTTAACAGTTCTATGTGCTGAAACTACAGTTAACTCATATTCAACTTCTAATTCATCTAATATTTTTGCTGCCTCTTGCATAACAGGTAAATCAGAATCACTCCCCATTATTATACCTACTTTAGTCATTATATACCCTCCATTTTATTTATGTTTTTAGCTAGTTGCAAAGTTCTAATCTACTTATTTTATTTGATTTATGAGACCTAATAATT
>JBNJFI010000015.1:20390-30531 GCA_051746725.1 Fusobacteriota bacterium | reverse complement strand
CTCCTTATTTTGATATATTCCTATATTTATTAATATTGAACTTTATTTCTTCCTAACTCCTTTGCTAAATACAATTTTCCATCTACATCACTTAATAAATCTTTTACGCAATCATGTTTTTTTAAATCAAATTCTGCAACACCTAAGCTAATTGTATAATTTATTTCGCCGTCTCCTTCAACTTTAACTGGATGACTAGCTATTACCTTTCTTATTTTTTCAGCTACTATTCTTCCTTCTTCGAGATTTGTTTCTGGTAAGATTATAATAAATTCTTCTCCCCCATATCTAAATATGATATCCATATCTCGTAACTCACCTTCTATATTCTTAACCAAATGTCTTAAAACTTTATCTCCTAGTATATGTCCATATTTATCATTAATATCTTTGAAGTGATCTATATCTAACATTAGAAGCGTAAATTTATCTCCTCTTCTTTTTTTTCTTTTTGCTAATTCTTTAGTATATACATCTAACAAAGTTCGATTATATACCCCAGTTAATTTGTCCTTTATTGCATTTTTATAAAAACCTATACTTTTTAATATTATTGCAATAATTAAAATTATATTTTTTAATCTAGTTCTTTCATAATCTTTTACGTTTTCTTTAAATACCAATCGTATTATTCCCTTAGAAATACTCTGGTTTTCTATTATCTTTAATAACTGCCTTTCGCTATCTTCATCTTGTATTTCATCTACTCCTATCTCATCTACCTCTTCATGAATTATTTCGCGTCTCTCATCTATTTTTATTTTACTAATTTTATCAATTTCCCGTGGGAATAAATAAAATTCAATTTTTTCTAACCTCTTAATTTCAGAAACTTTATCAAAGGCAAAAGATATAACTTCATCTTGATTTTCTTTTTTGGTTAAAGCCTTAAAAAAGTCATTTTCCCAAACAACTTCTTTATTTACTTTTTCTAATTCCTCTGTTTTTTTATTTACTTTTTGCATTATGGTCTCTTCACGGTTTTTTACAACTTTTACATACTCTTCTATTTTATCTATTATTTCTTTTTCTTCTTCAATATCAGTTACATACTCTACTTCTCCAGTTTCAAGTAACCTTTTTTGATTTTCAATTACCTGGTTTAATAAATCCCCATTTTCTTTTGATAATTTCAGTAAACTCATTATTAATAGAAAATTTAAAATTAAACCTACAAATATTAAATAAAAAATATAGTTTAATAAACTAGTTTCAATTAAATAATGAAAATCCCCCAGTTTATTTTGCCTTTGATCATACATAGGCTGTTTTAAAACCCAGGTTAATTTATTATTAATTATTCGTAAATTTATATCCTTTAAAAGGTTCTTTCCACTAACTTGACTAGTTCTAAAACTCCAAGGCTCTAATATATCGCCTCTATCTATTGTCAAATTAACTTTTAAACCCTTGGGTATCAAATTTATTATATTTTTTTCTGTAATCTTTCTATTTAATATTATAACATGTTCTCTTTTTTCAGACAACCCATAAAGTCTTACATACAGCTCATTTCCGTGAAGTGTCCAAAAATACTGTTCTCCTATATCAAGTTTAAAATCTATATTTTCTAAAACACCAAAAGATAAAGGCCCTAAATCTTCATTGCCTAAGATTTTTTTCCATTTTTTATCATATATTTCAAGACTTCTATTTTTTTCATATCCGTCTACATGATATATTTGATTAGAAATAATTCTATACTTATCTATTGCTTTCTTAGTATAACGATAGTATAATGCATCTCCAAATTTTTTTTTTTGAAAACTAGGATCTATCATTACCCCTTCTTCTAAAAATAGATTTAATTCCTGATCTTTCCGTATTAATCTTAATAATTTCATTTCAGAATAAATTTCATTATCTAATAATTTTGTTATAATATTTCTCTTTTTCAGAGCATCCTTTTTTGAATTAGAATATAATAAGTATATAAAAATCAATATTGTCATAATAAATATAGCAGATGAAACCACAATAATTTTTAAGATTTTTTTATGGGTATATTTTGATAATTTCACTTTTATCACCTCCTAAGTCTTAAAAAACCTATAAATATATTCGAAATATATTTAAATTTCCTTTTTATTTTAAACAAAAAAAAAGAGTGACTTCTCAATCACCCTTTTAATATATCCATTATTCTATTTTGTGACATATTCATCTGCTGGGCATTTACAGCCTGATTAGTCTCATCCATTATTTTTGCCTTAGTATTATTTAATGTTTCCATTAACATATCCGCATCTTGTATTCTAGAGTTAGCTGCAAAGCTATTTTCTTGAGCTACCATTATTCTAGAAGTTTGACTCTCTAAGCTATTTATTTCAGATCCGATATTACCACGCTCTTCACCAATTTGGTTAAAAGCATCCTCAATTGCTCTAAGTGCACCTTCTCCCAATGGATTCTCCTCTAAATTTAACCCTTCTGCATTAAATTCAGATACAACTTGCTGTCCATTAAATTCAGTTTCATTTGCAACTGTATTAATATTTTCTAAAATTTCATTGGCTTGATTTTGTAGTACCTCTCTATCAGATTCAGCCAAAGTACCATTGTTATATTGTACTGCTAATTCATTTAATTGATTTAAATCTCTAGAAATAGTCTCTAAAGCAGAGTCTTGTACTTGATAAGAAGACATTTCTGTCTGAATATTTCTAAGTTCTACTCCTAATCCCTTAGCTTGAGATTCCATTTTTTGAGAAATAGATAATCCGGCAGCATCATCTGATGCACTATTTATCCTCTTTCCACTGGATAATCTCTCATTACTCTTGTTTTGATTAGCTAATACTTGATAATTTGCCCCTCCATAAGCTCCTGTAATCTTCATTTTAAACACCTCCTTGTTTAAATCTTTCCTTCTATTATTATTATACTCTTATTTCCATATTTTTTCAATAGAAATTCAGAATTATTTTTTAGAATCAAAGAATTTTGCCTCTAAATCTGATTTTCCATATATTTTTTTTAATTTTTTTTCACTGGCTATACTTTGCATTTTAGATTTAATATTTTTCATTTTTCTTTGGTATATCTCTTGATTTTTTTTTTCTAATTTTATTATTCTTTTAATCACATTTTTTATAACCTTTGGATTCTCTGTAGAGAAAAGGTCAGATGGTAGTTTTTCTATTTTATCTCGAACTACCCTTTTTTGCATAACTATTTCATCTAGTTTTTCAGGATCTATCTCATCTTGAGTTATTAATTCATATTCTTTTTCAGTCTTTTTTTCTAAATCCAAATATAATTTTTTTAGTTTACTCATTATATCCCTACTCTCTTATCGACCCTTTACTCCGCCAGTTTGTTTAACAGCTTGCTCCCATGCATCTTTTAACTCTTCTAATAAACTCTGAACTTCATTTACCTTTTCAATATCTTTTTTTAAATTAGCTTCTAATAATTGATTTTGCATATAATCATACAAGCTATTTAAATTTTGAGATATTTCTCCACCTTTTTCCATATCTAAAGAAATTCTCAATTCACTTATTATATCTTGAACTTTTATTAAAAACTTATTAGCTTTGGATATATCTTTTTCTTCTATCCCTATCTTTGCAAATTTACAAAACTTTATTGCACCTTCATATAACATGAGTATAAGTTGTCCCGGTGTAGCTGTCTGTATTTGCGTATTTTTGTATTTATCATAAGGATTATTATTATACATCTTTTAACATCTCCTTTGGATTACATTATAAATCTTCCAATTAATTTTGTATATGTCGTGTTTGTATTTTCATTTGTGTAGATAATTTTATAATTATCATTTTGTTTTATTTTTATATCTAACCAAAAATAATCAACTATAAAACAAAATAATATGAAAAGTCCTAAAACTATATCTACTGAAGTATATAAAATAGGATCTTTTATTTTAAGTGTTTTTAAAAATAAAAGAATAAAATAAATAGAAAATTGAGGAAGCACCATTTTCCAAAAGCTAATATTTTCCCATAAAATCTTTTTTGCCTTCACCATTGCATATTTTCCAGATTCTTTTTTGTTATAAATTGGTATCAAAAAAGAAAATACGTATAAAGGCAATCTATATATTCCTACTATTATACTTAATATGATAACTACAAATATAGAATCTTTAACTGAAGTTTGACCTCCTATTAATATTATCGGCAGAATTGTAAAAAACAATACCAAAAATAAATTTACTAAATATATCATTAAAAATTCAGACAGAGTTATTATGACTTTTGTAAAATATCTAATCCCTTTTCTAAACCACAACCTAAAACCAACTCTTTTTTGTCTATCACTGGCCATTCCTATAAAACCAATTATAGAGAAAAGAGATAAAAAATATCCTCCTAAACCCGTAAATATATTAGATTTAAGCGGGGCATTAAATAAACCTATTATTACCCCTAATATAATTATTAATTTATTTTTCAAGATGTATTCCATACCTTTTTTGTATGCCTCTTTCATAGTTCACCTCTTCTAATCATCATTTACTCTATCAATTGCATCTGATATCTTCATCGCTTCTACTGTTTCTTTTACATCGTGAACTCTGACTATATTAGCTCCTTTTTGAGAAGCTATAATTGCTGAAGCTATACTTTCATTTAATCTATCATTGACATCTTTACCAGATATCTCTTTGATAAATGACTTTCTAGATCCTCCAATTAATATAGGTAATCCTAAAGTCTTAAATTCATTTAATTTATTCAATATTTTTAAATTATGATTTAAGGTTTTTCCAAATCCTATACCTGGATCTAATATTATTTTATCAGACCTAATCCCTGCCACTTTAGCAATTCTAACGCTTGTCTTTAATTCTTCTATTATATCTGCTATCACTTCATTGTATTCAGGGTTAATTTGCATTGATTCAGGAGTACCTTGCATATGCATTGCTATTACAACTGCATCATAATCTGCTATCACTTCTGCCATCTTTTCATCGCCTTGTAATCCAGTTATATCATTTATTATATGAACACCTTTTTCTAACATAGCTTTTGCTACTTCAGATTTATAAGTATCAATAGATACAGGGATATTTACCTCTTCTAATATTCTATCTACAATTTTACTAAGTCTTTTTATTTCATTTGTAGCAGATACTGGCTCAGCCCCTGGTCTACTAGATTCAGCGCCAATATCTATTATATCAGCTCCCTTAGCTTCCATCTCCTTTGCCCTTTTTACGGCTAATTCAATATCATTATAATTTCCTCCATCTGAAAAAGAGTCAGGAGTTATATTTAAAATCCCCATTACAAATGTTTTTTTGTGGAAATCTAACTTATAATTACCAATTTTTATAGCTTGCAATTCATTATCATATTTTAATAAAAGTTCTCTTACTTCCTCGGCAAAACTTGATAATCCAAATTCCTTGGTTTTTAAATTGTAATATAATTTTTCATAATTTTTTAATGTCCCCATTAATAATACATCAGAAGTAGTGCTATTAAATAATGTTACATCCTTTGATATTATAACATCCATTCCCTCTTCCAAGGCTATCTGTTTTAATAAATTAGCTGCTCTGGCATTTAAATCTGTAGCTTGAATAGTACGAAATAGAACTTTTTCAAAGTTTTCTTTTATCTCTCTATAATCACCTGAAATTTGTTTGATTATATCTTTAGCTTCGGAAATCGTCTTAATTTCTTTAATTCTAATGTTATTATCTTTCATCTTTATCCCTCCTGTACTTTTATGAAATTTTATTTCCTTTTTTGACCAATCTGATCTAATATGAATTTTCCAAATTTTTCATCTCTATATTCTCTTAATATTTGATGTTCCGCCTTTCTTATATCTAGTTTTCCTCCTGTTACTAACATCTGTAAATTACTGGCTACTTTTTCTATTATTTCATATGAAGGTTTTACCATATCTTCATCGCTTAATTTATAAACTTTTTTGAACTTACCTCGTATTGAATCATTTTGCTTTATAATTTTTACTAATTCATTGGTAATTTCTGATATATCTAAAATCTGATCTTTTATTGCCCCTGTGATTGCTAAATGCAATCCAACAACTTCACTTTCAAATTTTGGCCATAATATTCCTGGAGTATCTAGTAATTCCAACTGCTTATCAAGCTTTATCCATTGTTTTCCTTTTGTATGACCTGGAGTATTAGCTACACCGGCAGATTTTTTACCTTTAAGTCTATTTATCAAATGAGATTTCCCTACATTTGGAATTCCCGCTATCAAAACTCTAACTTTAACTCGTCTTAACCCTCTTTTTTTCATCTTTTCTGTTTTAACTTTTGCTACTTCCTTCATTGCCTTAAAAATTGAACTTAGATTTTCTCCGGTTTTAGCACTAATTGCAATAACATCTTCTATATTCTCATTTTTAATAAAGTGATTTTTCCATTTATTTAATTCCTCACTGGAAACCAAGTCAGATTTGTTAAGCAATAGTATCCTCTTTTTTCCTCCTGTTAATTTTGAAATATCTGGATTTTTACTACTTAAAGGTACTCTTGCATCTACAATTTCAAAGATTAAATCAACAATTTTTAAGTTTTCCTTTATCATATTTTTAGTTTTTTTCATATGACCTGGATACCAATTTATCTCCATTTTTAGTCTCCCTTTGGCGCAATAACCAAAACTATTTCGCCCTTTACGTTATTATCTAATTTTTCTAATACTTCTGATATTTTTCCTCTTATCACTTCTTCATATATTTTGCTTATCTCTCGATTTACTGCAACAATTCTATCTCCTAAGTACTCTTTTAATTCTTTTAAAGTTTCTCTTAATCTATAGGGAGATTCAAATATTATTATTGCTCTTTTTTCGCTCCTTAGACCATTTAATATGGTCTCTCTCCCTTGCTTTTTTGGTAAAAATCCCTCAAAAGCAAATCTCCTCATATCTATACCACTTACAGATGCTGCAGCTGTAAGCGCACTAGCTCCAGGGATAGACCTAACTTTGATATTATTTTCCAAAGCTCTTTGCACCAATACATATCCTGGATCTGAAATACAAGGAGTTCCTGCATCAGATACCAGAGATACTTTTTTATTTTTTTTTAATAGTCTTATGATTTTATTTAAAGATTTATCTTCACTGTGTGAATGGTAGCTATAAGTTATTGTATTTATATTATAATGATCCAACAGTTTTTTGGTATTTCTAGTATCTTCAGCAAAAATATAATCCGAATTTTTTAATATATCCACAGACCTATAGGTCATATCTTCAAGATTTCCAATAGGAGTAGCTACTATATTTAACATTTTATCTCCTCTTTTTTCTTATATATCTTTTTATTTTGCTTTCTTTGTATCGTATAATAAAATTCCTTTTAACACATTTTTAGCTGCTTCTAATTGTTTATCTACTGTTTCTTCATTTTTTTCTTCATTTTTAGATTCTTCTGTAGATTCATCTTTTAATTCTTGAGAATCTTCCATATTAATTTCATCTTTATCTTCAGATTTATCTGTTTCTTCTCCACTATCTACGTTTGTAATAAACCCTTCAAAATGCTTATAATCTTCAGATTCAGAAACTTTTATATCAGGTACTATTCCTTTATGATTTATATCTACTCCATTAGGAGTATAATATCTAGCAATAGTTAATTTTATAGCATCTCCATCTGGAAGAGGCAATATATTTTGAACTGTTCCTTTACCAAATGTTTTCTCTCCTAATATCAATCCAGTACCATAATCTTTTATAGCCCCTGAAACTATTTCAGAAGCAGAAGCACTTCCCTCATTAACTAAAACAACTATTGGAACTTCTACATGATTTGTTTCAATATTTTTATGCTCTTCTATTACTTTATTTTTATCTTTTATTGTAACTATAGGTGAATTCGATACAAATTGTGATGCTATACCTACAGCTTCTTGTAAAGCTCCTCCTGGATTATTTCTTAAATCTAAGATTATAGCTTTCATTCCATCTTTTTCTAATTTCTTAATAGCCTTTTTTGCATCTGCAATTATTCCACTACTAAATTGAGTTATTCTTAAATAACCTATATCTCCATCTAACATTCTACTTTTAACATATTTCAATTCTACAATTGCTCTAGTCAAAGTAACATCAAAAGGTTCATCTTTACCTTCTCTTAATACTCTTATGGTAACATCTGTATCTGGTTTTCCTTTTAAAAGATCTACACATTCCTGTAAGCTTAAATCATATGTAGATTTTCCTTCTATTGAAATTATTTTATCCCTGGCTTTCATTCCAGCTTTATAAGCAGGAGTTCCTTCTATTGGAGAAACTACTGTTAAAATATTATCTTCTTCACTGACTACCATTCCAACTCCAGCATATTCACCTTTCATATCTTCACTAAAGGATTCCATATTTTCCTTTGACAGATATACTGAATGAGAATCTAATTCATTCATCATTCCTTTTATAGCTCCTTGCATCAATTCCTTTTTAGATACTTCCTCATCTCCAACATAACTTTGCATAACTACATCTATTATATTTGAGATTTCTTTTAATTCATTTACATTTGCTAAAAATCCAGTTTCTTGCATTTTTGTTTTTTTCGTAGTATTTTCCTCTTTAGCACAAGCTGTTGTAGAAATTACTAAGCTAATTACTAGTAAAACTAAAATTCCCCTTATCTTTTTTGTCATATTATACCACCTTTTTTTATTTTTTGTTTTCGTTCTTTTTTGCTTTTCCTTTATTAATAACTCTTTTTATTAGATTTTCAGTTTCAATTTTTTGCGATTTATCAAAACTAAACAATGAAATATATTCTACATTTCCTTTTCCACCTGTTATAGGAGATACCTCCAAATCTTCTAAATAAAATCCAGAATTTTTTGCTTCATTTATAACATTTTTAATTGCCATTTTATGTTTAGAAAAATCTCTTATTATTCCACCCTTACCAACATTATCTTTTCCAACTTCAAACTGAGGCTTTATAAGAGCCATTAATTTTCCATTATCTTTTAGAAATTTTATAAGATCTTTAAATATACGAGTTATAGATATAAAAGATACATCCATTACTATATAATCAACTTGATTATTATCGATATCCTTTAATTTTAAATCTTTTATATGCATTTGTTCTAAAGATTTAACCTTAGAATTTTTTCGCATCTTCCAGCTCAACTGATTAGTTCCTACATCTACACTATAAACTTGCTTTGCTCCATTTTGTAAGGCACAATCAGTAAAACCTCCTGTTGAAGCACCTACATCTAAAACATACTTATCTTTAAAATCTATATTAAAAACTTTTACAGCTTTTTCTAATTTTAATCCACCTCTACCTACATATTTTAAACGATCGCCTTTAATTCTGATATTAGAATCAAAATCTATCTGGGTTCCAGCTTTATCCTCTTTATGTTCATTCACTATTACTAAGCCAGCCATTATAGCCCGTTTTGCCCTTGACCTAGATTCAAAAAAATCTCTTTCTACTAAAACTTTATCCAATCTATCTTTCATTTCAACTCCTCATTAATAATTTATTTAAATATATCTCCTGAATCAATATATTTTAATAAATTATTTCCTAAAACTAATTTTTCAAAACCAATATTATCAACACGTTTAATTAACTTTTTTGTCTCTCTTATTCTCCGTGAAAAAAATGCATCTCCATCTACCATATGACCTGTATCTTTATAATATTCTAAAAGTTTTTTGGTAGTTTTTATATTCAAGTTGTGTCTTGCTTTTTTGAGACGATTATTTATAATTCCCTTCGTATAGCCTGTTATGTTTACTACTTCTCTTTTATTAAATCCCCTATTCATTAACTTGATAATATCTCTTGCTCCTATAGGAGTTATTCGGTGATACATTGCTGAATACTTATCTGCTTCATGGACTATATTAGCTTCTAAACTTCCTGGTTTTATTTTTCCCCATCTTCCATGATGCGAAGCTACAATGTGATATATCTGTTCCTTTATATTCCCTTTTAATTTATAATTTGTAAATGTTTCTACATCTTTTAATATAGCTTTAGCTTCTTGTATTGCTATATGGGGCTTATTTTTCATAACTTTACTGTGAGACATATCAGAATCACTAAGTCTTAAACTTCCTTTAGTGGTGTCATGTATAATAACTCCTACTATTAATACAAATATCCCAATATCATCTACTTCATTATTGAA
>JBNJFI010000015.1:0-20290 GCA_051746725.1 Fusobacteriota bacterium | reverse complement strand
TATATACTGTCCCATCATTTTCAAAGCTCATAAGATCACACTCTCTCTTCTAATATCTTTTCTGCTAATATCTTTTCTGCTAATATCTTTTCTGCTAATTTTTCACCCTTTAATCCACATAATGTTAATATTTCATCTCTAGAACCATGTAATATAAATTGGTTTTTTATTCCTATTCTCTTTATCCTTTTTAATATATTATTATCATTACAAAATTCTAAAATAGAAGCTCCAAATCCACCTTGTAATAAACTCTCTTCTAAAGTTATTACTGTATCATATTTTTCTAAATTTTTCTTTAAATAATCTTGATCCAATGGTTTTATAAATACAGCTGAAACTATTGTTGGGTATACCCCTTTTTTGTTTAATAAGTTTTCTATCTCTATTACTTCCTTTAACATACTTCCTGTTGCTAAAATCAAAACATCTTTTCCTTTACGAACTGTGTTCCATTTTCCATATTCAAATTTATAATCATAATTTAATTGAAATATTTTGCTTCGAGGAACTCTTATAAAAACAGGATCTTTTTTGTTTTTTATTCCGAATTCAATACAACTTTCTAACTCTTGTTTTGTTCCTGGAGATAATAATTTAAAATTTGGAATGGAATTTATATAACTTATATCAAATATCCCTTGATGGGTTTCTCCGTCTCTTCCCACAATTCCTGATCTATCTGCAATAAATAATACCGGTAAATTTTGTAATGCTATATCATGAATCATCTGATCATATGCCCTTTGCAAAAAAGTTGAATATATGGCTACAACGGGTTTTTTTCCTTTAATTGCAAGTCCACCTGCAAAGGTAACAGCATGTTCTTCTGCTATTCCTACATCATAAGACCTATCGGGAAATTTTTCAAAAAAGTTTCCTAATCCCGTTCCGTTAATCATAGCTGCTGAAATAGCAATAATTTCTTCATTGTCTTGAGCAAGATCTGTTAATTTAGCTCCTACAACTTGAGAATATCTTGGAGATTTGCTCGGTAGCTCTCCAGTTTCTTTATTAAAAGGAGATACCCCATGAAATTTTTCCATATTTTTTTCAGCTACTTTATATCCTTTTCCTTTTTGAGTTTTCACATGTATTATAGTTGGACCATTTAATTTATCTATTTCATTTAAAGATTTTACTAAAGTCGTTAAATTATGTCCATCTATTGGTCCTATATAATTATACCCTAACTCTTCAAATATACTTCCAGGATATAAAAAATACCTAACTGAATGTTCTAATCTTTTTATTAAATCTGTAAAAGATTCACCTATCCCTACCTTTTTTAATACTTTTTCTACATCAGATTTTAAATTGGTATATTTTTTTTTGCTCATTAATCTGCTTAAATATTTAAAGAGTGCTCCTACATTATTACCTATTGACATTTCATTATCATTTAATATTATAACCATGTTTTTTGCTTTATTTCCAGAATTATTGATCCCTTCTAAGCTTTGTCCATTAGAAAGAGAGGCATCACCTACTACAGCTATAACTTGTCTTTTTTTATCAGCCTGAGCTATACCATAGGCAGCAGATATTGTATTCCCTGCATGCCCTGATATAAAATGATCATGTTCACTTTCCTTAGGATTAGTAAAGGGAGATAGCCCATTTAGCTGTCGTATCGTTTTCATCTTATCTAATCTCCCTGTTAACATTTTATGAACATAGGACTGATGCCCTACATCCCATAAAATCTGATCATAAGGAGAATCAAAAACATGATGAAGAGCTATTGTTAATTCAACAACCCCTAAATTAGAAGCTAAATGACCACCAGTTACACTTACAATATCTATTAACTCTTCTCTTATCTTTTTTGCTTTATCTTCTAGTTCTTTTATACTTTCATTTTTCAGCTTCATAATAATCTCCTATAACATAATGATTGCAATTACTATACCAAGTATAGCTCCTCCTAAAACTTCTATAGGTGTATGTCCTATAAATTCCTTTAAATTTGCTTCAATTTTTTTATGTCCCTTTTTTTGAATTATATTGCGTGTTAATTTATTCAAAATTTGAGCTTGCTTTCCTGCAGCTCTTCTAACTCCAGCAGCATCATACATCACAATGATTGCAAAAACAAAACTAATTGCAAAATATCGAGAACCTATTCCCTCTAATATACCAATCGAAGTAACCAAGGAGGTCACAGATGAACTGTGAGAACTTGGCATCCCCCCTGATTCTATAAATTTCTTAAAATTTATTTTTTTTTCTTTAACTAAATCCACTATAACTTTAAAGGCTTGAGCTATAAACCAAGATATAAATACAATATCTAACACTCTATTATTAAATATTATCCCATCCATTTAAATCAACCTTAGTTTTTCTGATATCCTAGGCTTTTTTGGATTTTCTTTAAATATTAATATTACACTTCCTCTTATCTCTATAACTTTTGAGCCTGTACCTTCTGCAATTTTATTTGCTACATCTCGTTTATCTTCATCTAAATTATCCAATATTTTGACTTTTATTAATTCTCTATTTTTAATTGCTCCATTTATGGACTCGATCAAGTTTTCTGAAACTCCGTCTTTTCCAACTCTAACTATTGCTTTAAATTTATTTCCTATCTTCTTTAACTCAGCACGTCTTTTACTTGTTATTTCCATTTTATCCCTCCGTTATTACTGGCAAAATCATTGGGTTACGTCTTGTTTCTTTATATAAAAAATTACTTATAGAGCTTCTAATACTTCTTTTTAAAGTGTTCCAATCTGTAACGTTATTTGATTCAAGTTTTTTAAGATCATCTGTTATTCTCTTTTTTGCATTTCTTATTAAAGTTTCCGAATTTCTTGCATAAACAAATCCTCGTGTTATTAAATCAGGCCCCGATAATATTTTTCCTGTCTTACCGTCTATAGTTACAATTACTACTAATATACCATCTTCAGATAACTGTTGTCTATCTTTTAATACAATGTTTCCTACATCGCCTATTCCTAATCCATCAATAAGAGTTTCTCCAAACGGTACTTTACCATCTAATTTTAATTCATCTTCTGTTAATTTGACTCTTATTCCATTTTTATCTAAAAGAAGTATATTATCTTCTTTCATTCCCATTTCCATGGCTAAATCTTTATGTTTTTTCATATGCTTAAATTCACCGTGAACTGGTATGAAAAATTTCGGCTTAACTAAAGATAACATTAATTTTAAATCTTCTTGACTTCCATGACCAGAAACATGTATTCCAGCTCCCTTTTCATAAATTACTTCTGCCTTTGTTTTCAAAAGTTTGTTTATATTTCTATATACTGATTTTTCATTCCCAGGTATTGGAGTTGCCGATATAATTACAGTATCTTTTTCTCTTATCTCAATATGTCTATGTTCTCCATTAGCCATTCTTGAAAGAGCAGCCATTGGCTCCCCTTGAGTTCCTGTACATAGTAAAACAACTTCTTCACTTTTTAAATTCTTAATTTTTCTAAGATCTACTTTTGTACCTTCTGGGATTTTCAAATATCCCATATCAGAAGCTATTTTTACCATCTCTTTCATACTTCTACCTTCCACAGCAAATTTTCGACCTGCTGCATGTGTTACATTTATTATTTGTTGTAACCTATGAATATGACTTGAAAAAGATGCTATAACAATTCTTCCCTTGGCCTTATCAAATGATTCTTTTATAGAATCTCCAACGCCCTTTTCAGGAGGGGTCGTTCCCTCTCTTTCAGCATTTGTACTATCTGATAATAATAATAATACTCCATTTTCTCCTAACTGAGCTAATTTATAAAAATCCATAGGCTTTTTATCTACTGGAGTTAAATCAACTTTAAAATCTCCGGTATGTAATATAGTTCCTGATGGAGTATGTATAGCAACTGCGAATGCATCTGCTATACTATGAGTTACTCTTATAAATTCAAGTTCAAAGTATTTTCCTATTCTGATCTTACTTCTATTTTGAACTTCTCTAAAATTAAATTTACTAATATCATTATTTTCTTTGAACTTAGATTTTACCAATTCCATAGTTAATTTGCTTCCAAGCATTGGAATCTTGTTATCTATCTTTTTATATAAATAAGGCAATGCTCCTATATGATCAAGGTGACCATGAGTTAATGCTATCCCTTTTATTTTATCCTTATTACTCTCTATATATGAAAAATCTGGTATAACTAAATCTACTCCTAGCATATCCTCTGTTGGAAAAGTAAATCCGACATCTAAAATTACTATCTCATCTCTGCATTGAAATAAAGTTAAATTTTTTCCTACTTCGCCTATTCCTCCTAGTGGCATAATGTAAATTTTTTCATTACTCTTTTTCTCAATAGGTTTTAAATTTTTAGCGTTAACCAATGTATTGTTCCCCTCATCTTTATTATTATCTTTTTCTTCTTCTTTTTTTCCTTTTTTATAAAACTTTTTCCAAACCATATATCAATCCCTGCACTTTCTCTATTTTTTTTATCGCTAATATAACACCAGGCATAAAAGATTCTCGATTTATTGAATCATGTCTAAATTTTAATCTTTGCCCTTGTTCGCCAAATATAACTTCCTGAGAAGCTATATACCCATTTAACCTAACACTATGTATATCTATATCTCCTACCTTTGCACCTCTTGCTCCTTTTATAAGTTCTTCTCCCTTAACTTTGTCTCTAGGTTTTTTAACTTCATTTATTAAGTGAGCTGTTTTTATTGCCGTTCCTGAAGGGGCATCTAATTTATTTGGGTGATGATACTCTATTATCTCCACTTCATTCAAATATTTAGCCGCCTTTTTTGAAAACTCCATCATAAGAACTGCACCTATTGCAAAATTAGGGATAACCATAACTGCTGTATTTTTATCATTAGATTGTTTTTCCAATTGATTTAAATCATCTTCTGATAATCCTGTAGCACCTATAATTAATTTTTTTCCTAAACTTATTACCTTTTTTGCATTCTTTTTAACTGAATCTGGACCAGTAAAGTCTATAAAGATATCTATTTCTTTTGATTTTTTTTCAATATCATCTAAAATTTCATATTCCTTTTTTCCAATAGAAACTTTCTCTCCTATTTTGTTTATATCAAATACCGCTGTTATTTCCATATCCTCTTCACTGGATACAGCTTTTATAGTTTCCTGACCCATTTTTCCTAATCCACCTATTACTCCTATTCTTTTCATTTTTCTCCTTTCATTTCTTTTTTGTAAGTTATTCTTATTATCCTTCAAATTCTTCTAATATTAAATTGTCATCCTCATCCAAAAAAGCCATTTCTATTGTATCTGTTATTGTAGCTTTTCCTTTTTTAGCAAACACATCTGCTATTCTAACTTGTTTTACATCTAAACTTAAAGCTAAAATTTTACTTTTTTTATTTCCATTTGCACCTGCATGAAGTAATCCTCGAACTTTTCCCCAAACATAGATATCTCCATCGGCTACAACTTCAGCTCCAGGGTTAACGCTACCTATAATTATTATATGTCCACTACTCACTACTCTTTGACCAGATCTTAGTGTTCTTTCTATTATTTTAACTCTTTCACCTTGGTTATTTGCGTTTTTTTCTTCTATTTCTTCTTTTAACTTTTTGTTTTCCATTTGAACTTTTTTAGTTTTAGAGTTTTTTTCTGGAACCGTCTTGATCTTTTCTACTTCTTTTATTATATATAGGTTATGATTATACTTATCAGCTATATCCCATAACTCTTTAAAATATTTATTGTCTTTCTTTTTTAATAAAAAATCAATTTCTTCATTGAAAAACTTTTTGTTTTTTAATTTATTTTGAAATTCTTTTATATCTTTTTTGGAATTTATAGTTATTAAAACTCCACCCTTTATTCCCTTTAACATTCTATTTCCTCCTATTTACATATTCTTTTAGAAATTCCTTTACTATTGGTCCGGCACCGCTTCCCCCGTGACCTCCCCCTTCTACAAGTGACAAAAAAGCGATTTCTGGATCATCATAGGGAAAATATCCAGCTAACCATGCATGTGTATCTTCATATTGGTTGTTCTCGGCAGAACCTGTCTTTGCTGCAGGTTGAACCTGATCTAAATCTATTATTTTGGCTGTTCCTTCTTCGACAGTTTTTCTCAAAAAAGATTTTATTATCTGGATTTCATTTACCGGTACATCTATCTGGATTTCTGAAACTTTTTTACCTTTTATTAAATGAGGAATATAGGTTTTCCCCTCTCCACCTATTAAGGCATATGCCTTGGCCATCTGTAGAGGTGTAACTGAAAGGTAACCCTGTCCAATGGAAAAGTTAATGGTATCTCCTCTATACCATGACTCTCCCATCTCACTTCTTTTCCAAGAATCTGTCGGTAAAATACCTGTCTTTTCATTGGGAATATCTATTCCTGTCTTTTGTCCTATTCCAAACTTTTTTGCCATATTCTCAATTGGCTTATTCCCTATCTTGTCTGCCATTGTATAAAAATATATATTATTTGAATCATATATTGCCTCTTCCATATCCACATAACCTTTTCCATATTCACGCCAGTTATGCCATCTCCATTTTCCAATATTAAAATATCCCTTATCATAAACTTCCTCTTTAGGATCAATTCCTTCATCCAAAAAAGCTAAAGCAACTATTGGTTTAAATATAGAACCTGGAGGATATCCAGAGGATGTTATTTTATTTTGTAACGGTCTCCTTTTATCACCTACTATATCTAACCAATCCGATTGTGATATCTTAGAAGATAATTTATTCAAGTTATATTCTGGACTACTAATAGCTACTATTAATTCTCCTGTTTTTATATCCATAGCAATAAAAGAAGCTTCTTTGTCTCCGATAAATTCTGTTATCTTTTGTTGTAATTTTATATCCAAAGACAAAGTTAAGTCTTTTCCTAACTTTGCTCTTTTGTTGCTTATCTGCTTTACTGTTTTATTTAAAGCATTTACTTCTATATATTCATATCCTGGTTTTCCTTGTAATAAATCCTCATACTCTTTTTCGATTCCTTTTTTTCCAATATAATCCGTATTAGTATAGCCTTTTTCTTTGAGATTTCCCCATTCTTCTCCACTAATTCTTTTAACATAACCTATTATATGAGAGGCTATTTCATTATACAGATATTTTCTTTTTAAATATATATCAATTTTCAAATAAGGGTATGAATCTAATTTTTCCATTATTTTATGTGCTTTACTTTGTAAAATATCATCGATAATTATATTCTCTCTAGTATATTCTATAATTTCCCCATTTTTAATGAGATCATCTACTTCAGACTTACTTCTTTCTAAAAAATTTGCTAATTCCTCAACCCTATGGGACTCAATATTTTTCCCCTCTAAATATACTAATCTATAACCTGCTACATTTGTAGCAAGAAGTTCTCCATTTCTATCATATATTTTTCCCCTAGGTGGTTCTAATCTCTTTATTTTGACCCTATTATTTTCAGCCATGTTTTTATAATATTCGCCTTTATAAACCTGTAGATAAAATAATCTAATTCCTATAACAGAATAAGCAATAATAACTAATACGATAATTATATTCATTCGATCTTTTACTGTTTTACTTTTATTTATTTTTATATTAATTTTCATATTAACCCCTACTATTTGATTGATCATATTCCATATATATACATAATATAAAATTATATAATAAAATAAACAAAAATTCTTGTATCCAGTTTATAATTAAAATATCTCTAATTTTAAATATATATATATATGTTATATATATTGAGGATTGAAGCAGAGTAATTATTATTAAATTTATCCTTTTAAATACGATATGTTTATATATCGTATTTAAAATTAAAGGATAAACTAAAAAAAACATTATATTTTCTAAATTAACACCTAGCAAAAATGAAATTCCCAAACTATATAAAATTGCATTAAGTCCTTGAGTATATACAAGATATCCTATAAAACTCAATATTATAGCATTATATGGATAGGTATAGCTAAGAGAAGTCTCAAATAAAATTAAAAATGATATCAATACATACATCCAACCTTTATTCATTTTAACCTCTTAAAACTTCATCTATATTTAAAGCCTCTTCTATATTATATTTTTCTCTTAATTCTTTATTAAATATATGAATAACAATATCGTTATAATCTAATAAAATCCATTTCCCTTCATTATATCCTTCTTTTCCTATTGGATGTTCGTTTTCTTTATATAATTTTCTGTCTATCTCATCTGCAATTCCCTTTATATGAGTCTTAGACGTTCCTGTTACTAAAACTACATTTTCAGTTACACTATTTTGTTTTAAAGATATAATTTTTATATCTTTACCTTTTTTGTCTTCTATTGCATTCTTTACTGTTTCTAATTTTTTTTTCAATTTTGTCCCCCTTTTTAGTTTATTAATTTTTTATGTAAATATCAATCCGATTTTTCAAGTCTTTATTTTCAAATAGCTTTTGGATATCTAATTTTTCACCTATTTTAAAAGCTGTATAATAATCTTCTGGATTATATTCTATTTTATTTTGATTAATTTTAGTATCAATAGATATTCGATGTAAATCTTCATATCCTGATTTCTTCAGAATATTATAATTTTCATAGTCAAGTTTATTATATCTTTTAAACATTATATATATGAGATCGCCTCTATCCTTACCTAAAATTATTACGGCATCGGAAAGTGTTGTTAATGATATATCTTCTTTTATTTTAATATTTTTTTCTGATAAAGTTAAAGCTATATCTTCTAATTCTTTTTTAGAAAGACTTTTATTTATTACATAACTATAATTTTCATGTGTCTTATAATTGGCGGCATTATAGTTATATCCCAACTTATCTTCTAGTTTTTTTCCAGTTTTCCCCGCATATCCAGATATTCCATTTGCATTTAATATGTCCAGGGTTATATTTTTATTTCGTTCCTTTGATATATTATAATA
The DNA here is from genome assembly GCA_051746725.1 of Fusobacteriota bacterium. GTDB lineage: Bacteria > Fusobacteriota > Fusobacteriia > Fusobacteriales > JBNJFI01 > JBNJFI01. Next base: position 11,383 of record JBNJFI010000015.1, on the reverse strand, counting down.
TTCTTGGCTAAAGAGTTGATTAGTTTTATAGCTATCTATATATGTGTTTTGATTTATTTCTAAAGTAGGCAGTTCATATATTTCATAATCACTAGAAAACTTTACTTCTTTTCTTTTATAATTCTTTATGGATTCAGGTAGTATTACGTTAATTAAATTAATCGCTTCTAAATAATTTTTTTTATTTAATATATCTTTTATTTCATATGTTTTATTTAATTTTAAATTATCAGGCATTTCCAATACAAACTCTTTTTTATAAATGTAGTATATCTTATCATCAGTTATTATAGCAAAATTTTCTAAATCTTTTATTTCAGTATTTATTTTTTTTTCTTTAGATATCTCTTTTTTTTCGTTTGATATCGAATTCTTTTCAGACTTTTCTTTTGATGATAATTTTATTATACTAAATACACTTATAATTAATATCGTTATTATTAAATAAAACCTTATATTAGGTCTATACTTTTTTCTGCCCACCTGAACCTCCTTTGTTTCTTCTATCTAAACTCATTTATTAAGTAGCCACCTGTTACTATTGCAGCTGTTTCCGCTCTTAATATTCTCTTACCTAAAGTTACACTTATAGCTCCTTTTTTAATTAAATTGGCTACTTCCTTTGAAGTAAATCCGCCTTCTGGGCCTATGATATATAATATTTTTTTTATATTATTTTTGTTCTCTCTTAATTGTCTTATTTTTCTCTCTTTTTCTTTTTCATAAGGAAGCACTACAAGATCATAGTCTCCAAATTCTAGTTCATTAATTTTTCTAGGATTTTCTATCTCTAGCATTTTTACCCCTTGACATTGTTTAAGAGCTGCTTTAGCTATTCTATCCCACCGATTTTTCTTTTCTGTAAGTTTTACTACTGAATGTTTAGTTTCCATTGGGATAACTTTGTTTATTCCTATTTCTGTTAACTTTTGTATTGCCAAATTCATTGCCTTATTTTTTAACATGGTCAAAGCTATGTCTACCTCTATTTCTGGCATATAATCTTTATTTTTTTCAGTAGAATTTATTTGTAAAACTATTTCTTTTTTGTCTATATATATAATTTCAGTTATATATTCATTTTCTCCATCTACAACTCGCAAAGAATCCCCATTGGATTTTCTCAAAACATTTTTAATATAATTAATCTTTTTTCTTTCATTGATTTTTATATTAGTATTACTGATTTTTTCCTGATCTATAATAATTGTCTTTATTTTTTTCACCTCTTCCGGGGATCTACTTATTGTTTTTGTGTTCATTAACTAATTCTTCCAACGTAGTCCCTTCTAAAATATCGATAATAGCATTATTTAATTTATTCCATAGATATATTGTTGAACAATCACCTTTTTTGCACTGCTTAGGATCTAAATCACACTCTACTAACTTTATTCCGTTTTCTAATATATCCACAATCTCAGATATCTTAACTTTAGCGGGATCTTTTATTAGTTTGTATCCACCATTTGGTCCACTTTTTCCTTTGATAATATCTTTTTTCTTAAGTCTATATAATATCTGTTCTAAATATTGTATAGATATATTTTCAGCTTTAGATATTTCCTTTATAGATGATAAATTTTCCTCTTCTGAATTTTCTGCAATGTATATTAATGCTCTTAGTCCATATCTTGTCTTTTTAGTTATCTTCATTTTTATCACTTCCTATTTTATTTAATCCTAAATGTTTGTATGCTAAATCCGTAACCACTCTTCCCCTTGAAGTTCGTTTTATAAACCCGATTTTCACCAAAAAAGGCTCATAAACTTCCTCTATAGTTCGCCTATCTTCACCTAATAGTAAGGAGAGAGTTTCAATTCCCACTGGTCCCCCATTATAGTTTTTTATTATTCCTTTTAAGATCTCTCTATCTAGATTATCCAGTCCCATATTATCTACTTCTAGTAATTTCAATGCTTCTTTTGAAATATTTTTGGTTATAACTCCATTTCCTCTTATTTGAGCATAATCTCTAACTCTTTTTAAAAACCTATTAGCAATTCTAGGAGTCCCTCTACTTCTAGAAGAAAGCTCTTGCGCCCCCTCTTTTTTGATCTCTACTTCTAAAATCCTAGCTCCTCTTATTATAATATTAGTTAATTCCTGATCATTATAATAATTCATCCGGTGAACTACTCCAAACCTATCTCTCAAAGGGGAAGACAGAAGTCCTGCCCTAGTTGTTGCTCCTATTAAAGTAAATGGTGGTAAAGCCACTCTAATAGAGCGTGCAGAAGGTCCTTTTCCGATTATTATATCTAATTCTCGATCTTCCATTGCTGGATATAATATTTCCTCAACAGAAGTATTTAATCTATGTATTTCATCTATAAATAATACATCATTTTTTTCTAAGGATGTTAACATTGCCGCTAGATCTCCAGCTTTTTCTAAGACAGGCCCAGAAGTAATTTTGAAATTAACTTCCATCTCATTAGCAATAACTCCAGCTAAAGTAGTTTTTCCAAGACCTGGAGCTCCATATAAAAGAGTATGATCCAAAGCATCTTCTCTTTCTTTTGCTGCCTGTATATAGATATTTAGTTTTCTCTTTAATTTTTCCTGCCCAATATAATCTTTGAAATTTTTAGGTCTCAAATTTTTCTGGATATTTATTTCATCTTGCTCATTTTCAAGTTCCTCTGGTGCTAATATTCTTTCTTCCATTTTATCGCCTTCTATTTATTTTAGTTTTCTTTTAGAGCTTTTGCTCTTTTAAAATTAGTATCTGATATATTTACCATTCCGAGTTCAAAATATAATTCGCCCAAATATTTATAGATATCATATTCCATTGTTGTGTATTGATCTTTTTTTAATATTCCATTCAAGTAATCAATAGCTTTTTGTATAGTCTCGTTTAAAAGATCTCTTTTTTGACCATATGAAATATCTCGATTTTTCAAATCTTTTATTTTTTTCTTATATTCTCTAATTGTATTTTCAATTTCTCTATCTAGTTCATATAATTTGTTTTTAGCTTGATTAAGTTCTCTTTTTAGTTTTTTTAATTCCGTTTCATAACTTTTTATATATCTAAGTTTTGAAATCTCATAAATTCTTTTTTCGGCTTTTCTAATTTCCAATCTTTCTATTAATTTTTTTATTTCATTTAATTGATATTCTAATCTCAACTTATGATCGGAAATACTTGTGAAGTCAATAGTTAGTTCTCTTTTTTGACCAGGTTCTAATAGCTCAACTTGGTTTTTATATATTAAATATCCTTCTTTTTGAGCAATAAGGTTTATTACCCCTGTATCTAGCTTTAGATTATAAACTTTTTCATCAATTTCACGACTTTTCCCATTTATAATTAAGGTATAATCTTTAATATTTGAGTTAATTATTATATTTCCCTTAGGATGTAAATCCACATTAATTTCTTGGGCTTCACTTTTTATATTTACTTTTCGAGCCTCAGTTTCATAGCCAAACTTTTGATATATTACTGTATACTTCCCATTTGGAATATCCTTAAAATAATAATTTCCATTGAGGCCTACTCTAGTCCATATATTTAATTCTTTTATTATAGCTAAAGCCCCTTTAGGTGCTTTTTTGTTTGCCAATTTAACCTTTCCATAAACAGCATTGATTACAGGTTCTAATTGAATATTAATATCTTTTTTGTAATCCCCTTTTTTGATATTAATATTTATATTCTTTTCAAAAAATCCCTCTTTCATAATTCTTAATTTTTTTGTCCCAGGTTTTATATCTGATATTTCTATTTTAAAATGCCCATCTTCATCTGTTTTAGTTTTTCCTAAAATATCTTCCTCTCCTAATAACATAACATCTACATCCTTAGTAAATGGAGAAATATTCCCCTCTAATATTGCCCCTGTAATATTACGAATTAAATTAATATCTTTAGATTCACCTGTTTTCAACCTTAATGTTTCAGTTTTATATTTAGGAGAACTTACTTCTAATTTATATATTTTGTTGGGGTACAATCTTTCAAAAGTATAATTTCCTATTACTTCTTTAACTTCCTTGATTTTTATATTATCATGATACAAAGTTATATTAGACTTTATATCTTCTGGAATAATATTTATTTCTATTTTATTTGTTATATCTAATGAATTTAATTTAATATATTCTTTTTTTAATCCTGAAACTTTTATTTTCTTTTGAATATCTTTATACCCATATATTTTAGTTTCTATTTTATAGATATCTTTAGGTAAATTTTTAAAAGTTACTAACCTATTTTTTGAATCTATTTTTTTTATATCATGGAGATCCCCGTCTTTATATAGATATGTATATCCATTTATTTTCCGATCACTTTCTTTATCAAATAACAATTCTAATGAATTAGTTTCTATTGGCTTTAAAATAAATGAGCCTATGTTATTAATGTCTTTTTTTTCAACTTGAAATCTAATTTCTTTTGTTTGACTACCTTTTTGTCTCAAAGAAGCTTTATAATCTCCAGCTTCTAATTCTCGTCTAAAATAGTCGTTTGGTTTTACTATTAGTCCATAGCCTTTTTCTTTAAAATTTAAAAATATATCCTCAGAGTTTTCAGATTCAATAACTCCTCGAATAAGATATTTTTCAAAAAAGGAAGTTTTTCTAAGATTTATCGATATTTCCTTTGGATTTAAGTCCGTAGTCACCTTTGTTTCATAATTTGGAAAATCACTTTTTTGACAAACTAAAGTATACTCTTTATCTGCTTCTAATCCATCAATTTTAAATCTTCCATTAACATCTGTAATATCATACTTTAAGGCTTCTTCAATATATACAAAAACTCCGTAATTACCACTATCCTCAACACTTATTTCTCCTGTTATAGTGTTTGAGAACACTGGTATTAAGATTATAATATATAATACAAAAAAGATCTTTTTCATAGCATCACCTTCATTATTATAAATTGAACTGTTCCTATTAATCCCCCTAACACTCCACCAATAAACTCAATATGTTTAAATTCCTTTGAAGCTACTTCTAAAACTATATTTTCCAATTTAACTACAGAAAATTCATTTATCTTTTTTGTTATTATCCCTTTTAGATCAGCATCTCTTTCAAACTTTTCTATAATAATTTTTACCAATTCATCTTTATTATCTTCAATTACTGATTTTATATAGCCCTTTATTTTATTCAAAAGTTTATCATTTAAAAACATTTTTGCCATGGGAAAATTAGATATAATCTCTTCTTTTAATTTTTTATTTACTATTGCATCTGAAATTATTTCGATTTCTTCTTCTAACTCAGAACTATTAATAGTATCTGTTATATCTTCAATTGATAATAATTCCTTCTCTATAATTTCTGCTATATTAATTGCTAATTCTTCTTTACGCTTTGGAATAACTCCTTGTATTGAAAATCCTAGTATATTAATTTTTTTATATGGTCTAAATAGTAGTTTGACAGCCAAAAAATTTGTCACCCAACCAATTGATATCCCTACTATAACCATTATTAAGAAATTTATAATCATTATTTTTCCTTCCTCCATATTTAATCGTTACCTTTATTCTATCATATTAGAGACAGTTTTTCAACATATGCTTTAACTTTTAATTTCAACTTTCTTTTAAAGAAAAAAGGGCTATGTTTTATCATAGCCCTAAAATCTTATTCTTCTTCATCTCCAACTGTTCCATATTCTTCTATTAGATCTTTTTCTTTTTCAGTTTCATTTTGTTCTTCTAATTTTTTTATAGATAATTTTATCTTTTTATTTTCTTTATCCATTTTTATTATTTCCGCTTCTACTTCTTGTCCTATTTCAAATTTTTCCTTAAGATCTTTAATATAATCTTTTGAAGCTTCAGAAATATGAATCATACCATCTATTCCATCTTCTAATTCTATAAAAATTCCAAAAGGGGCTATACTTATTATTTCTCTTTTAATTACATCTCCTTCAGAATATTTATCAAATATTTTATCCAAAGGATTTGGAATTAATCTCTTTACACTACCTTTTATTTTATTTTCTTCTTTATCAATTTCTGTAATTTCAAATTCTACTTCATCACCTTTTTTGAACTCTTTAACACTTGGGTCTACCCATCCTAAATCTGATACATGAACAAAAACATCTACTCCTTCTTCAAGTTCTACAAATAACCCGAAATTTTTAATTCCTGCTATTTTCCCTTTTTGCTCTGAACCAATAGGGTATTTTTCTTCTATATTATCCCATGGATTTTCTTTTAATTGTTTTAAACTTAATTTTATTCGTTGCTTTTCCTTATCTATATCTAATATTTTTACTTCTATTTCATCTCCAAGTTCCATGTATTTTTTTGGATTACTTACTGATTTACTCCAAGATAGTTCTGATATATGCAGCAGACCTTCTACACCTTCTTCTAATTCAACAAAAGCACCATATTTTTTAATTCGAACTACTTTCCCTTTTTGTACAGATCCAATTTCATATTTTTCTTCTATAGTATCCCATGGATTTTCCGATAACTGTTTTTTACTTAATTTCAAGCTTTTTTTGTTTTCATTTATCGATAATATTTTAGCCTTAACTTTTTCCCCTACTTCAAATAACTCTTCTAAGTTTTCTATTCGTTTCCATGCAATTTCTGAAATATGAATTAATCCTGAAAGAGCTCCAACTTTTACAATTAAACCATATGGTTTTATATGAAGTATTTCTCCTTCTATTATATCACCTTCGTTTAATTTTTCTAATTGCTCTTCTTGTTCTTTTTGTTTTACTTCTTTTTGAGATAAAATAACTTTCTTTCTTTTTCCATCTTCATAATCTTTTATAATTACTTCAACTTTTTCCCCTACAGGATTATCATCTCTATTATATTGAGATAAAGATCCTGGCATAAAACAATTATATTTAAATAACCTAACTATATATCCACCTTTAACTTTTCTAGTTATCTCACCTGTTACTTTTTCCTTAGCTTCCGCTTTCTCAACTATAGTACTCCAATTCCTTTTTAATTCTACAGCTCTTCTAGAAACTCGTAGGTTTTCTTCTATACCTTCTCCTACATTTAATACCATTACCTCTATTTCGTCCCCTATTTCATTATCTTCAATTTCTCTTGCGTTGACAACACCTTCACCTTTTGTTCCTATATCTAAATAACCGTGTTCTCTATCTTTTCTTAAGATAATTCCCTTAGTGATCTCACCTTCCTCAACTGTGTCTGGTAAATAATTTTCTAACATTTCTTCAAAGTTTGTTCCTTCTGACATAATTTCCTCCTCTATGATTTTTTCTACATTTTTTATGCTTTCTGCCGGAGTAGAAGCTCCAGCGGTTATTCCTATTCTTAAATTTCTTTTGTTCTCAAACCATGTTTTTTTTATATCCTCATGATTTTCGATATGATAACTTTTGTTATTTATCTTTCTTGCTATTTTATATAATTTTTTGGTGTTCGAACTATTATATCCCCCTATAATAAAAATCATATCTACTGTTTTGGCAAGTTCTTCCGTAGCTTTTTGTCTTTCATATGTAGCACCACAAATTGTATTTCCTATCTCCGTATTAGAACTTAATTTGTTTTCCTTTAGATATTTTTTTATTTTTTTAAATTCAATATTATTTAAAGTAGTTTGCTCTAAAATATAATATTTTTTATCATTCTCAAATTTATAATTTTTTATCTCTTTATACCCTGAAATAATTTCTGTGTTATCCCCATAACTAATAATCCCCTTGACTTCTGGGTGATTTTCATCTCCTATAAAAATAATTTTAAAACCTTGCTTCTGTTTTTGTTCTAAAATATCCCTAGATTTTTTTACAAATATACAAGCCAAGTCATAAACTTTAACCCCTGTTTTCTTTAACTTATTTTGAATCTCTTTCTTTATTCCATGAGCTCTTATTATAACTATGTCCTCTGGAGTCAAATGAGATATATCTTTTTGTGATATTATTTTTAATCCCTTTTCTGTTAATCTTTTTATCACATCTTTATTATGAACTAACATCCCAAACATATATATGTTTTTATCTGGATTTTCCGATATAATTTTTTCAGTATCTGTTAAGGCTTCCTTTACACCAAAGCAAAACCCCATCTTTTTTGCTCTTTTTATACTAACTCTATTCTTCATTAAAGGTATCGACCTCTACTAACTTCTGCAAAGCTTCTAATGCTTCATCTTCATCACTTCCATGGGCAACTATCTCAATTTTTCTACCCTTTTCAGCAGCCAATAACATAAGACCCATTATACTTTTGGCATTTACCTCTTCCCCATTAGTTTTTATTTTGATTTCAGAATCAAATTTACTTGCTGTCTCTACCAATAAAGATGAAGGCCTTGCATGCAATCCAGCTTCATTTTTTATTTCAACTTCAATAGTTTTCATTTACATCACTCCTATTAAATAATCATTTAATATATTTTTTAATTCTTCAGAAGTAGATGCTTGCAGTATGTTCTCTCGCAATTCACCTAAGTCTTTTATAGAAATAGTTGAAATTATCTTTTTTATTTTTAATGTAACTGAAGGTAGCATACTAAAATCCTTTATTCCAAAGCTTAAAAATGCTAACATGGCTAATTTATCTCCAGCCATTTCTCCACAGACACTAACTTTTATTCCTTCTTTTATAGCATTATCGGCTATATTAGCAATACTTCTTATAACTGCAGGATGATAATTATCATATATATCTGAAACTTCTTCGCTTAATCTATCCGAAGCTAAAATATACTGTGTTAAATCATTAGTTCCTATACTAAAAAAATCAACTTCTTTAGCTAAAATATCTGATATTATCGCTGCCGATGGTACCTCTATCATGATCCCAACTTTTATATCTTCATTAAAGTCTATTTCTTTTTTCTTTAGTTTTTTCTTTTCTTCTTCTAATATTTCATTTGCACTTAAAACCTCTTCTAAACTACTAATCATAGGATACATTATCTGGATATTTCCATAGCTAGAAGCTCTTAAAATTGCTCTTATCTGAGTTCTAAATATATCTGGATATCGTAATGATAGTCTAATTGACCTAAGACCCAAAAAAGGGTTTTCTTCATCTGGAAGATTAAAATAATTTAACTTCTTATCTCCTCCTATATCAAGAGTTCTTATAGTTACTGTTTTTTCCTTTCCTATGCTGTCCACGATTTTTTTATATGCCTGTAGTTGTTCTTCTTCACTGGGAAAATGATCAGAGTTCATATAAATAAATTCTGTTCTAACCAATCCTATCCCATCTGGATCATAGTTGTTAATATTTGTTAGTTCTATAATTCCACCCATATTAACATTAATTTTAATTCTTTCTTGGTCTTTGGACATCGCAGGTTTTCCTATTAATTTTTTTAAATTTTTCTTATATTTCATATATTCTTTTTGTTCTTTTTTATACCATTCCAATTCATCTTTTGTGGGATCAATAATGGCATATTCATTTATTAATCTTGTATCTAATATTATTTCCTCATCTTCTTTTGATTTAAAATCTTTTATGTTTTTAACTCTTAAAAGAGTGGGAATGCTTAAAGTTTTAGCTAAAATAGCTAAATGTGAGGTTTCCCCTCCCATTTCTAAAATTAACCCTTTTATTTCGATTCCTTTATTACAATAATTTAATAATGTAGAAGGCTTTAAATCTTCAGATACCAATATATGGCCATCTAAACCTTGTAACATAAGAGATCTTCCCTGTAAATTTGCTATTAATCTTTCTCCTATATCTTCAATATCTATAGCTCTTTGCTTATAATTTGAATCATTAAGCTGCTTGAACATTCCCACATATTTTTTAACCACTTCTTCAATAACTGCTTCAACATTGATCTGTTCGATCTTAACTTTATTGGTTATATCAGATAAAAAAACTGGATCCTCAAGCATCATCAAGTGAACATTTAATATTTTTATATCTTTTCTATCTACTTTTCCATATAATGATTCTATCATTTTTTGTATTTGCTCTTTTGTTTCGTCTATAACATTTCTAAATCTATTTAACTCCAAATCTACTTGATCACTTGGGATTCGTCGTGTTTCTACTTCTACTTTTTTGGATTTATTATAATATGGTTTGGCTATAACTACTCCTTCATATATTGAAGAACCTTCTAATTTCTTCATATTTACCCCTCTTTTGATTTTTTTCTCATATCTAAAAGAATTAGAATACAAAATTAATGTTTTATAATAATATTGTCGATTAATCGAGTTTTCCCAACGTAGATAGCTGCTGCTATCACAATATCTTGTTTTTTTATCTCTTGAATGTCAGATAAAGTTTCATAATCTATTATATTTATGTAATCAATTTTATTTATATCATATTTTTCTTTTAATTTCTTTTTTAATTTAAGTTTTATTTCATCAACAGTGATGTTTTTATTATTTTTTGTAATAATATCCGTTAATAATTTTTTCCCGTACAATAATATTTTTCTTAATCCCTGAGCTCTCTGCTTTTCTTGGTCATCTAAATATTTATTTCTAGAACTTATAGCTAATCCATTATCTTCTCTTATTATTTCTCCATGTAATATTTTTATGTCAAAATTAAGATCTCGTACCATCTGCTCAATAATTCTTAATTGTTGAAAATCCTTTTCTCCAAATATAGCAAAATCAGGATCAACTATATTAAATAGTTTTGTTACAATTGTAGTTACTCCATTAAAATGTCCAGGCCTTTTTTGTCCACAAAGTCCTCTCTGCAACTCTTTAACTGAAACCTCAGTTTGGAAATTTTCTCTATAAATTTCTGATTCACCTGGAGTAAATAAATAATCAACTCCGACCTTTTTTGATAGTTTACTGTCTCTCTTTAAGTCTCTTGGATACTTGTCTAGATCTTCTCCTTCTCCAAATTGAGTTGGATTTACAAATATACTCATGACAACTATATCTACTTTTTTCTTTATTTTTTTAACTAATGATAGATGCCCCTGGTGTAAAAACCCCATTGTAGGAACTAAACCTATTATTTTGCCGTTTTGTTTTGCTTTTTTCAAAAGAGGTTTCAGCTCAGAAATTTTTGATATTCTCTCCATATAAATCACTCCATTTTCAAATGTTGTCAATATATCTTATTATAACTTATTTTACCTTTTTTTTCAAATTTTATCGTAATTTTTTTAATAAAATTATAGTTATAATTATAGCTTCTATTGGACTTTGAGTAATATGATTTTTATTTATTGAAAATTTTGAAAAATATTTATAATTCTAAATTGAAAAAATATGAAAAACATGATATTATATTTTATAACTACTAATAAATTGTATATTTTTAGGAAGTTGCAAAACTAAAAAGATAATATATCAAGTTTTCCACAGATCTATTAACAGAATTAGTTTTGGGTGATGCGGGCGAAGGCCCTTCGCCCTTACGTTTCAGGTTACGTAGGGATAAGAATATC
>JBNJFI010000014.1:0-30538 GCA_051746725.1 Fusobacteriota bacterium | reverse complement strand
TAATAAAAAGTAATTTATGGAGGTTATAATATGAATAAAAAGTTAAATATTGCCATTTTAGCATCTGGAAACGGTAGTAATTTCCAAGCAATAAATGATAATATTAAAAAAGGAAAAATCAAAAAAGGAAAAATCAAAATTTTAATAAGTAATAAAAAAAGTGCTTATGTATTAGAACGAGCAAAAAAGGAAAATATAGAAGCGTTATACTTAGATAGATCTAATTATAAATCCCGGGAAGATTATGATAAGAAAATAGTTAAAATATTAAAAGAAAAGGATATTGATTTAGTTGTATTGGCGGGATATATGATGTGGATATCTGACTTTTTTGTAGATAATTTCAAAAATAAAATATTAAATATTCATCCATCTTTATTACCTGCTTTTAAAGGCTTAGATGCAATCCAACGAGCATATAATTATGGAGTTAAATTAACAGGAGTAACAGTCCATTTCGTTGATAAATCAAAGGATGGTGGACCAATTGTTTTGCAAAAAAGTTTAGAAATTTCTAATGAGGATACCTTGAGTACTTTAGAAGAAAAGATCCATATCATTGAACACCAGCTATATTCAAAAGCAATTAATCTTTTTTGCCATAATAATATTCAAGTAGAAGGAAGAAAGGTTATAATTTCAGAATAATTTATTTATCAAAAAAGGGGGATCTATGAAAGATAAAATTTTAGTTTTAAGTGAGTCAATAAGATCTAATAAAAATTTACAAGAAAAATATAATCTGATATTTAGTGAAGAAGAATTTAACAAAGATATCGATATGATAATCGTAAAGGAAAAAGATATACATAAGCTTTCGAAAATAGATTATAACGATTGCCCTGTACTAATAAATATGGAGGAAGAGACAAAATTAGACAATATAAAGAATAAATATAATTATAAAATAAGTGATTATATCTTAAATTCATATAAGGAATTTGAAATTTTTGAAACTGTAAATAATAATATGGCAATAAATAAATTAAAAAGAGAAAAGGAACTTTTAGAAAAAAAAGAAAAAGTCTTAATGGAAAAGATAAAAGAAATTAATGAAAAAAATAAAAAATTAATTATGAAAGCTAAAAAATATGAAGACGAAGTTAACATAGATCCCAAATCAAACTTATATAATAAAAAATATATTACTAAACAGTTAAACCAAGAGTTTATAAGAAGTAAAAGAAGTAATCGGCCATTTTCAGTAGCTATATTAAAAGTTGATGGAATTGATAAGATAAATGATCGATATGGAAATCTAATAAATGACAGTAAAATTTTATATAAGATATCGGAAATATTATCAGAGACAGTTCGAGGAAGTGATCTTTTAGGTAGAATTGCTCATAATACTTTTTTGATAATATTACCAGAAATAATAGAAAAGTATACTATAAAGGTAATAAAAAGAATTTCTAATAGAATTAAAAATATAGAATTTAATTCACAAAAATTATTCCCTACAATTGGCTTTATAATATTAGATGAATACAGGATAAATAAAATTGATTCTGTAAATGAAGTATATTCAATTTTAGAAAAATTAGTTTTTTATTCAGAAAAATCTAATGTAGACATAGTTGAATATAAAGAAGAAAATGAAGAGGATATCAAAAAAGTTCAAGAAGTGTTACCAGGTGAATCTGAATTAGAAGAAAAACATAATTTGGTATGGGAAGAGCTAAATAAAAGCAAGGAATTTATTGAAAAATTACTGCCAAGAAAGACTTATTGGAGCCAAAAGTTAAAATATTCGTACTATTATTATCCATTCAATTTTATAGGTGGAGACTTTTTTGATTTTGTAGAAATAGATGAAGACAAAGTGGCAATTATATTTTGTGATGTTTCTGGTCACGGAGTATCTTCTGCCTTGTATATAACTGCAATAAAATATATTTTTAGTAATATTATCAAAAAAGAAGGAATAATAGAGCCTTCGGAATTTATGCAAAGATTTAATGAGAGTATATTAGAAATAGCAGAAGGGAATATATTTGTTGCAACAACTTATGGATATGTAGATAAAAAAAATAAAGAATTTGTATATAGTTTTGGAGGAGGGACATCGCCAATAAAAATTGATACAACAGATAAAAGCTTGGAGTTTTTAGCAGAAGGAGGATTTATTATTGGATTACTAGAAGAAGCTTATTTTGAAACTAGGCGAGTTTCTTTAAATAGTAATGGAAATAACGAGATTTTATTTTTTTATTCTGATGGTATTTATGAATTCCTAATTGAAGAAAAAAGAATTAAGAGTGAAAAAGATTTTTATAAAATAATAAGAGAAAATATTGAAGAAGATGGAGAGAAATTTTTGCAGAATATTTATGAGTTGATGCAGTCAAAAGTTGATAATCAGATTGACTTTGATGATGATATAACTTTATTGGCAATTCAGAGTTAATTTATGTTAGTGTATTATTCGAGTGATCCAAAACTCCTTGAAAGTATAGGTGTTTTTTGATATAATATAATTAATAAACTAAGTAAATTTATCTAATTAGGAGGTATTTATGAGAAAAGTAGAAGTGGGAATCATTGGGTTAGGTACAGTAGGAGAAGGTACATTGGAAATACTAACTCAACAAAGAGAAATGATTCATAAAAAAACAGGGGTTTGGGTGGATGTAACCAAGGCCTGTGATTTAGATATAGACAAAACATTTGGATTTGATTTTGATAAAGAAATATTAACTACAGACTATATGGATATAATGAATGATGATGATATTTCAATTGTAGTAGAATTAATAGGTGGATATACTATTGCAAAAGATATAATTGAAACTGCATTAAAAAATAAAAAACATGTTGTAACTGCTAATAAAGCTTTAATTGCAAAATATGGAAAAGAGCTTTTTGAATTGGCAGATGAAAATAATGTAAAAATATATTATGAAGCAAGTGTAGGAGGAGGGATTCCAGTTATTACACCTCTTCAAGAATCTTTAGTTGGTAATAATCTATTAAGTATAAAAGGGATTATAAATGGAACAGCTAATTATATATTAACAGAGATGTCACAAAATGGGGTGGAATTCAAAAAAGTCTTAAAAGAAGCACAAAGACTAGGATATGCTGAGGCTGATCCAACATTTGATATAGAGGGAATAGATACTGCTCATAAAATTTCAATACTTGCATCTCTAGCTTATGGCGGATATATAGATCTAAAAGACATTTATGTAAAAGGAATAACTGAAATATCTAAAATAGATACCACTTTTGCAAAAAAGTTAGGATATGAGATAAAATTATTAGCATGCGCAAAAAAGGAAAATGAGAAAATAAATATATCAGTTGAGCCAACTTTAATTAATAAAAATGAAATACTTGCAAATGTTAACGGAGTTTATAATTCAGTAGAAATAGTAGGAGATTATGTTGGAAAGACTATGTTTTATGGAAAAGGGGCAGGGATGAAACCAACTGGAAGTGCAGTTGTGGGAGATGTTGTTAAGCTTGCTACAGAAGATATTTCTGAAAATACTCCAAAGGGTGAATACCATTATGATACGAGTACAAAACTTGAAGTAAAAGATAGTAATGAAGTTTATTCTGAGTATTATATCCGATTAACAGTGAAAGATATACCAGGAGTATTAGCAACTGTAACTAAAAATTTCCAAGAAAATGAAATAAGTATAAAAACAGTGGACCAACATCCAAATAAAAGTAATAAAAATGGAGAAACAACTTTAATTATAATAACTCATGAAATCAAAAAAGGGAATTTATCTAACTCTTTTAAAGAACTTAAGAAAAACAAAAATATAATAATAGATAATTCAATAATGTTAAAGATATTAAATTAATTTAATTAAAATAACTTTTTATAGGGAGGATTTATGGAAAAGATAATTGAAATTTTAAAAGAGGATTCCCGAGCAACAGTTAAGGACATAGCTGTTATGCTAAATAAGCCAGAGGAAGAAATTCAAAAAAAAATAAAAAAATTAGAAGATGATAATATCATCTTAAAATATACTACTGTAATAAATGAAGAAAAATGGGAAGAAGAAAAAGTGACAGCCTTTATAGAATTAGATGTAAATACAGAAAGAGGAAAGGGATTTGATTCTATAGCAGAAAGAATTTATAGATTTAAAGAGGTAAGATCTTTTTATCTGATGTCTGGAAAATATGACTTATTACTAATGGTTGAAGGTAAATCACTTAAAGAAATTGCCAATTTTGTTTCTAATAAATTAGCTACTCTAAAATATGTAAATGCAACAGATACGCATTTTTTACTTAAAAAATATAAAGAAAATGGTATTAGTATGATTCCTAAGAACAAAAAAGACAATAGAATTAAGGTGATGCCATAATGGATTTAAATAAAGTCGCAGAACGTTTGCGCAAAATAAAACCTTCTGGAATTAGAAAATTTTTTGATATTGTTCAAGAAAAGGAAGGGGTAATTTCTTTAGGAGTTGGAGAACCTGACTTTCCTACTCCATGGCATATAATAGAAGAAGCTTTTTATTATATGGAAAGAGGTGAAACACATTATACTTCCAATAATGGACTGTTAGAATTAAGAGAACGGGTTTCTGAATATTTAGGAAAATATAATTTGGATTATGCACCAAATGAAATAATAGCTACAGTTGGTGGAAGTGAAGGAATAGATTTGGCATTGCGAACTTTAATAAATCCTGGTGATGAAATAATACTACCAGAACCAGTTTATGTGCCTTATAAACCTCTAGGAACTTTACAAGGAGCTAAAATAGTTTCGATCAATACAGAAAAAACTGATTTCAAATTAACTCCAGAAGATTTAGAAAAAAATATAACAGAGAAAACAAAAGCAGTTGTGTTAAATTATCCAAATAATCCAACAGGTAAAACATTAACTCGAAGAGAATTGGAAAAACTAGCAGATGTTATTATCAAAAAAGATATTTTATGTATAACTGATGAAATATATTCTGAGTTAACCTATGAACATCAGCATAACTCCATTGCTTCAATAGATGGAATGAAAGAGAGAACAATATATCTCAATGGATTCTCTAAAGCTTTTTCCATGACTGGATGGAGAATAGGTTATTTAGCAGCTCCAAAAAATTTAATAGATCAAATAATAAAGATACACCAATATACAACTTTATGTGCTCCAATAATGAGTCAGTATGGTGCTATAGAAGCTTTAAAAAATGGGATGAAAAATGTAGAAAAAATGAGAGGTTCTTATAATAGAAGACGAAGACTAATTTCAAAGAGTTTACAAGATGCTGGTTTGGAAGTATCAGAATCTAAAGGGGCAATGTATGTATATCCAAGTGTTAAAAGTACAGGTCTTACAGGAGAAGAATTTGCAGTTCAATTATTAGAAGCAAAAAATGTAGCAGTAGTTCCTGGAACAGCTTTTGGAGAGGATTTTAAATACCATATTAGATGTTCATATGCTACTTCAATAGAAGAAATAAAATTAGCAGTAACGAAAATAGCAGAATTTGTAAAAGAATTAAAAGATAAAAAATCATAGGATTATACATAAAGGAGAAAATTAAATGGGATTAATCGTACAAAAGTATGGAGGAAGCTCTGTAGCTGATACCGAAAAATTGAAAAATGTTGCACGACGGATAATTGAAACAAAAAATCAAGGAAATCAAGTTGTAGCTGTTGTATCAGCTCCAGGTGGAATGACAGATGATTTAATTAAGAAGGCAAAAGAAATTGCAAAGGTCCCTCATAAACGAGAATTAGATATGTTACTTTCCACTGGAGAGCAAACCTCTATAGCTCTACTTGCAATGGCAATACATGATATGGGAGAAACTGCAATCTCCTTAAATGGATCACAAGTAGGAATAATTACCGATAGAGAACATACAAAAGCAAAAATAAAATCAATAAATTGTGGAACAATAAAAAAAGAACTAAAAGATGGAAAAATCGTTATAGTTGCAGGATTTCAAGGAATTACAGAAGATTTTAATATAACTACTTTAGGTAGAGGAGGATCTGATACTACTGGTGTAGCTTTAGGTGTTTCCTTAGATGCAGACGAAGTTGAAATATATACAGATGTAGATGGGGTTTACACTGCTGACCCTAGGGTATGTTCAGATGCCAAAAAAATAGATCAAATATCATATGAAGAGATGTTAGAATTAGCAGGAGCAGGAGCTAAGGTTTTACATCTAAGATCAGTAGAATTAGCAGCAAAACATGGAATGAAGATTCATTTAAGATCTACATTTGAAAAACATATTGGAACTTTTGTTAAGGAGGAAGATGAGACAATGGAACATGCAGTAGTAAGAGGAATAGGACATTCAAAGAGAGAAGCTAAGATAACAATAGTTGGTGTTCCTGATAAACCAGGAATAGCTGCAAAGGTATTTAGAAAAATTGCAACAGAGAATATAAATGTCGACATAATAATACAAAACTTAGGAAGTAATGGAAGAAATGATATTTCTTTTACCTTGAGTTTGGAAGATATAGATAAAGCTAAGCTAGTTGCTAATGATTTAAAAGAAAAACTAGGCGCTTTAGAAGTCAAAGCGGATACAGATATTGCAAAAATATCAGCAGTAGGAGTTGGAATGAAGAGTCATCCAGGAGTTGCTTCTATTATGTTTGAAAGTTTAGCTCAGGCAGGAATAAATATAGAAATGATATCAACGTCAGAAGTAAAGATTGCTTGTATAATAAAGGAAAATCGACTAGATGAAGCTGTTCGAATTTTACATAGTAATTTTAAACTTAATAAGGGAGGAATCGAGTTTAATGGCTAAAAAAAGAGTAGGAGTAATAGGTGCTACAGGAGCTGTGGGAGAAGAAATATTAAATGTTTTGGATGATAGAAATTTTCCTCTAGAAAGTCTAAGTTTATTTGCTTCAAAGCGATCGGCAGGTAAAAAAATAAAATTCAAAGGCGAAGATTTAGTGGTTAAAGAATTAACAGAAGACTTTTATAAAGATATTGATATAGCTTTATTTTCAGCAGGGAGTGGGATTTCAAAAAAGTTTGCTCCAATTGCTGCAAAAAATAATGTGATCGTTATAGATAATAGTAGTGCTTTTAGAATGGACGATGATGTACCTCTAGTTGTCCCTGAGGTTAATCCGGAAGATGTAAAAAATAATAAAGGGATAATTGCAAATCCAAATTGCTCTACTATTCAAATGGTAGTTGCTTTATGGCCAATATATAAAAAATTTGGGATAAAAAAAATAATAGTTTCAACTTATCAAGCTGCCTCTGGAGCAGGTGCTAAGGCAATGCAAGAATTAATAGATCAAGCAGAACAATTTGTTAATAACAAGGAGATAAAAAGCGACAAATTTACAGATCAATTGTTATTCAATACAATACCTCATATAGATGTTTTTCAAGAAAATGATTATACAAAAGAAGAGATGAAAATGGTTAATGAAACTCATAAAATGTTTCATGATGATGCTATAAGAATTTCAGCAACAGCAGTGAGAGTTCCTGTATTAAGAGCTCACTCAGAGGCCATAACTATAGAATTGGGGAAAGAAGCAACTGCAGACCAAGTAAGAGAAGTAATAGCTAATGCAAAGGGAACTAAGATTTTAGATAATCCTTCTAAAAATGAATATCCTATGCCTTTAAGAGTGGCGGGAGATTATAACACTTATGTAGGAAGAATCAGAAAAGATTTAGCTTTAGATAATGGGATTTCTCTATGGGTTGTAGCAGATCAGATATTAAAGGGAGCAGCTCTTAATGCAGTTCAGATTGCAGAGTTATTGTAATAAAACCGAATAAGTTGAAAAAAAAACTTTAAAATGGTATAATACATGTATACAATATAAAGAAATATCTTTATAATAAAATTTTATGAAAGAAAGATTGAAAGGTGGTGGAATTTTGGCACAATTAACAGATACGACATTAAGAGATGCACATCAATCTCTTTGGGCCACAAGGATGAAGACAGATGAAATGATTCCGATATTAGAAGAATTAGATAATGCTGGTTTTTATTCTTTAGAAATGTGGGGGGGAGCAACCTTCGATGTGTGTATGAGATATTTAAATGAAGACCCATGGGAAAGACTTAGAATTATAAAGAAATATGTTACCAAAACTCCTTTACAGATGTTAGTGAGGGGACAAAATCTTGTTGGATATAGACATTATCCAGATGATGTTGTTGAAGAATTTATAACAAAGTCAGTAGAGAATGGAATAGACATAATAAGAACTTTTGATGCTTTAAATGACTTAAGAAATTTGGAAAAGGTAATTGAAGTTGGTAAAAAAGCTGGAGCACATGTGCAAGGTGCAATAGTTTATACAATAAGTCCAATTCATAAATTAGAATATAATATTGACTTGGCAAAGGAATTAGCTGAAATGGGGGTAGATTCTTTAGCTATAAAAGATATGGCAGGATTACTTACTCCATATGATGCATATGAATTAGTTACAAGATTAAAGGAAGAAACTGGTTTAATGATTCAGATACACAGTCATTATACAAGTGGAATGGCTGCAATGACTTACATGAAATCTATTGAAGCAGGAGCAGATGTTGTTGATACAGCAGTTGCGTCAATGGCACTTCATACTTCACAACCAGCTGCAGAAACTACAGTAGCAGTATTTCAAAATACTGAATATGATACAGGATTAGAAATAAATAAAATATCTAGAATTTCTGAATATTTTGACAAATTGGCAAAGGATAAATCATACGATAGACCTAAACAAGGTCTGATAGATATAAAGGTATTATCTCATCAAGTTCCAGGAGGTATGATCTCCAATCTATTATCTCAACTGGAAAAACAAGGAGCTGGAGACAGAATTGATGAAGTATTAGAAGAGTTACCTAGAGTTAGAAAAGATTTAGGTTATCCTCCTCTAGTGACTCCTACAAGTCAATTTGTAGGAACTCAAGCAGTTTTAAATGTTCTATTGGGTGAAAGATATAAAATGATACCAGAAGAGGTTAAAAACTATGTTCAATTTTTATATGGTAAACCACCTGGTGATATCAATCCAATTTTAGAAAGAAAGATATTAAAAGAGAAAAAGCAGATAGAATGTAGACCTGCTGATTTATTAGAACCTGCCTTAGAAAAAATAAAAAAGAGATTACCAAAAGAATTAATTCAAAAAGAGGAAGATTACTTGAGTTATGCACTATTTCCAAATATAGCTCAAAAGTTTTTAGTTTTACAAAATAATCCAAAAGCGGGAGAACTTATTTCGGAAGGAGAAGAAGATATGCGAATAAATATAGAAATATTGAAAGAACTAGCTGAATCTTTAGAAGAACATAGTGTAGGAGAGTTATCTTTAAAGACAAAAACAGGAAGTGTTAAATTAAAAAGAGGTAAAAATGATACAAAGGTAGTTGTTCCAGAGACTACAAGTACACCTGTTAAGAGTTCACAAGCAGCTCCTAAGAAAGAAAAAGTAAATTTAGATGAAGATAAGTATGAGGCAATATTGTCTCCTATGGTAGGTACTTTTTATGAATCGCCATCTCCAGAGGCTGATGCTTTTGTATCAGAAGGAGATGTTGTTAAAAAAGGACAAACATTATGTATAGTAGAAGCAATGAAATTGATGAATGAAGTTAAATCTGATGTGAGTGGAAAAGTTGTAAAAATATTAGGAGAAAATGAAAAGGCTGTCAAAAAAGGTGATAAATTGTTTTTGATAGATCCAAATGCATAAAAATAAGTATTGAACTTTTAACCCCCATCCTATATTATATAGAATGGGGGTTAACCATAAAATAAAGTATTGGGGGAAAAATGTATAAAATATTAGAAAAAAGAATTATAAACGATAAAATAGAAGAAATGAAAGTTTTAGCTCCATTTGTTTCTAAAAAATGTGAGCCAGGTCAATTTATAATATTAAGAGTTGGCAAAAAAGGGGAACGTATTCCATTAACTATAGTTGATTTTGATAGAGAAAAAGAAAGTGTAACAATAATTTATCAAATAGTTGGACATTCTACGGAATTGCTTAGCCAAAAAGAAGCTGGCGATTATATTGAAGATTTTGCAGGTCCACTTGGAAAGGCGACTCAACTAGGTGAACCTAAAAAGATACTTGGAATAGGTGGAGGTGTAGGAGCAGCTCCTTTGTATCCTCAAGTAAAAAAATTGAAAAAAATGGGATCTGATGTTGATATTATTCTAGGAGCTCAGACAGAAGATTCTTTAATTTTAGTTGATGATTTTAAAGAGTTATCAAACAATATATATTTTGCAACTGACGATGGATCTAAAGGAACAAAAGGATTTGTTACAACTGTTTTAGAAAAGTTAATATCTGAAGGAAAAGAATATGATGAAGTTATTGCAATTGGACCTGTTCCAATGATGAATGCTGTGGTTAATATAACTAAACAAGAGGATATTCCAACTTCTGTGTCGTTAAATCCTATTATGATTGATGGGACAGGAATGTGTGGTGGATGTAGAGTTAGTGTTGGAGGAGAAACAAAATTTGCTTGTGTAGATGGTCCAGATTTTGATGGATTAAAAGTTGATTTTGAAGAGTTATCGAAAAGACAGTCAAGTTTTAAAAGAGAAGAAGCTGATATAATCGAACATCATAATTGCAAGATAGGATTGGGGGAAGATGATGTATAATAAAAGTCCTAAAAAAGTAAAAATGCCTGAGCAACCGCCAAAGGTAAGAAATAAGAACTTTGATGAAGTAGCATTAGGTTATACACCTGAGCAAGCCATAGAAGAGGCAGAACGATGCCTAGGATGTAACCATCGGCCATGTGTATCTAAATGTCCAGTTGAAGTGCCAATACCTGAATTTATAAAAAAAGTTAGTGAAGGAGAATTTAAAGAAGCATATGAAATAATAACTACTAATAATAACTTGCCAGCAATATGTGGAAGAGTCTGTCCTCAAGAAAAACAGTGTGAATCTGTCTGTGTTCGCCAAAATAATGGTGAACCTGTAGCTATAGGGCGTTTAGAAAGATTTGTAGCTGATTATTACATGGAGAATTATGCGGATGAGAGAAAAGAAGAGATTTCTTTGGATAAAGAAAAGGTAGCAGTAATTGGAGCTGGACCTGCTGGTTTGACTTGTGCCGCTGATCTAGCTAAAAAAGGCTATAAAGTCACTGTATTTGAAGCTTTACATAAGCCAGGAGGAGTTTTATCATACGGGATACCTGAGTTTAGACTTCCGAAAAAATTAGTTAGCGAAGAGATACAAAAAATAAGAGATTTGGGTGTTAAAATAGAAAAAAATGTAATTGTCGGAAAATCTATTACCATAGACGAATTAAAAGAAGATGAAAATTTTAAAGCTGTTTTCATTGGAAGTGGAGCTGGATTACCTAGATTTTTGAATATAGAAGGAGAAAATTTAAATGGGGTCTATTCATCAAATGAATTTTTAACTAGAGTAAATTTAATGAAAGGACATTCGTTTCCTGAACATAAGACACCTGTAAAACTTGGTAATAAAGTAGCAGTAGTTGGAGGAGGAAATGTAGCTATGGATGCCGCTAGAACTGCTAAAAGGTTAGGTGCCGATCATGTTTATATAATTTATAGAAGAAGTGATGAACAATTACCAGCTAGACGAGAAGAAATAGAACATGCTAAAGAAGAAGGGATCGAATTTAAATTATTGAATAATCCAGTTGAAATTAGAGAAAGAAATTTTTGGGTGGATGAAATTAAATGTATAAAGATGAAATTAGGAGAAAAAGATAGTTCTGGAAGAAGAAGACCTATACCAATTGAAGGTAGTGAATTTGGAATTGATGTTGATACTGTAATAATTGCAATCGGTCAAACTCCTAATCCATTGATAAGTAATACAACTCCTGATTTGGATGTTCAATCTTGGGGTGGTATTATAGTTAATGAAGAGACTGGTGAAACAAATAAAGAAGGTGTATACGCTGGAGGAGATGTAGTTACTGGTGCAGCTACAGTTATTTTAGCAATGGGATCTGGAAAAAAGGCAGCCAAAGATATAGATGAAAAGTTATCTGAAAAGAGAAATAAATAATATATATATAATAAAAGATCAGGAAAGGTTATTTTTCCTGATCTTTTATTAATGTATTTTATTAATATTTTTATGGATAAACTTTGTAACTTGATTTCGACCATTTTCTTTAGAAAAATATAAAGCTTCATCAGTATTAGAAATTAGTTCAGTATAGTTTTCTAAATGAGAATGATAAGTGCTAACTCCAGAACTAATAGTTAAATTTCCACTAGGCTGATCTTCTTCGAATTCAAATTCAAACTCTTCTACCTTTTTTGTAATATCCTTTGCTACAAAATAAGAATCATCTAGTTTTGTAGATGGTAATATAATGGCAAACTCTTCTCCTCCATATCTACATACAAAATCAGTTTCACGAACAGAAGATGTAAAAATTTTTGATATTTTTTCTAATAATTCATCCCCTTTTACATGCCCATTATTATCATTATAATCTTTAAAATGATCAATATCAATTAATATTAATGAGAAAGGAGTTCCATATCTTTCAGATCTTTTAAACAATTCGGACATTTTTTTCTCAAAAAAGTGTCGATTGTATAAGCCAGTTAATTTATCTTGAGTAGCTAGAGATTTGACTTTATTATATAAATATAAGTTATGCATAATTAAAGATGTTTCTATTGTAAATCTTTTAAGGGATTCAAGTCTATGACTTGAGAGAAATTTTCCATCAAAAGCATTATCTGCCAACACCAAACCTAAAACATTATCATATGATGAAATAGGAGTTAATATAAATTCTCCTAAATTTAATTTTTTCAACTGATCTTTTGTTTCTTTACTGAAACCATAATCATCTAAATTTCCCTTCCAAACACCTTTTTCAGATAAAATATCAGCTAATAAATGGTCTTTATTTAAGTCAAAACTAAATCTTGAAATTAATTTTGTAAGTTCAGAGTTTTGATCAGGAACATAATTATAAAGGTCCATGGGACAATTTTCTAATTCTTTCCAAACGCGTTCAGCTTCCGCTTTATTTAAAGATCCGACACTGGAATATCCATATAATTTATGTTCAATTTTTTTAAAAAATATAACTCTGTTAAATCCTAAACCATGTTGAGCAGTAATGTATGTCGAATATGTATGAATTCCTTCATCCAGACTTTTATTTTTCTCCAATTGAGAGGTTAATTTATTTAATAGATCAAGTTCCTTTATTTTCTTTTTTAAATTTAAGTTATCAATATGCAATATAAAGGAATTTTGTATTTCTAAATTTAAAAAACGCTCTGAAAGAGCAGGTCTAGATCCTTCCAATTTTGTTTTTCCAATGATTAAAAAACCTCTAAAATCTGACCTTTCCATATAAAACAAAGAAAATCTTTTGATATTATAAAAAATATCATTATCAAAGATGGTATTATCTTTTTTTGAATAAAAGATAGAGTCTTGTATATTTTTAAAATAATTTTCTAAGTTTTTTCGATCAAATTTTTTTAATCCTTTAAGATTTCCATTGGCAGTTTTAATTCTCAATTCAGTAGAATCTGTATTATATTGGAGAAATGCAAAATGGTAAGAGTTAAAAAGAAGCCCAATATTTTCTGATAATTTTTTGTAATAATCATCTGTTGTACTAATTTGAGAAATTGTTAAAATGATAGCATCTAGAAGTAATTGTTTTTGATGTATTTTGACTAAATGCTTTTTTACATCATTAATTTCTTTAAAAAAGCTAGGCTTTAATTTAAGTGATTCATTTGATAAAAGTAAAAAGAGAGTAGTTCTTAAGGTCTTTACATTTTCTAATAGATAATAAATAAAGGTGAATAATAATAAAAGAAATGTAAAGGTAACAAAAGCTATATTTTTATATTCAGGTCTAATAATTATAGCCCCTAAAGTTAAAATGCTCATTATAAAAATAAAAATATTCAAATTTTTTAATTTCATATGAATTCCCCCTCTACAGTATATAATATTATACCATAAAAAAACTAAAAATAAAAGTTGTAATTTTAAAAAGAATAATATATAATATATACAGTGAACCATGGAAAATATTAAAGTTTCGATAGATTTCTAAATAAAAATTATTCTCAGGAGGATTTTAAAATATGGAAAAAGTTTTAACACCAAAAAATATTGTTAAGGAATTAGATAAGTATATTATTTCTCAAGAAGATGCTAAACGAGATGTTGCAGTTTCTTTAAGAAATAGATATAGAAGAAAAAAAATAAAAGATGACAAGCTCAAAAATGAAATTATGCCTAAAAACATTATTCTTGTTGGACCTACAGGAGTAGGTAAGACTGAAATTGCAAGGAGATTAGCTAAAATAGCGAATGCGCCATTTATCAAAGTAGAGGCAACTAAATATACAGAGGTAGGATATGTAGGTAAAGATGTTGAATCTATGATTAAAGATTTAGTAGGAATGACGTACAGAAATATTAAAGAAGAAGAAATAAATAGATTAGAAGAAGTTTATAAAGAAGATATTTATGAAGAAATAGCAAAATTATTAAAACCGTATGATACTCTAAATGATGATGAAAAGGATTTAATAATTAAGGATATAAAAGAGGGAAAATTAGATGATGAAAAAGTAGAAATTGATGTAAAAAGCAATCCTAATTCTTCTGTAATAGAGGTATATGGTTCACAACCAGGTCCAGGGGGAAATATAAACATCCAAGGGGCAATTGATGATATAATGGGAAGTATTACTGGGAAAGCTTCTCAATTAAAAGAATTAACTGTAAAAGCTGCCCTTGAATATTTAATGAAAGAAAGAGTCGAAGAAAATTTGAACAAAGAAGAGTTGATTCCCAGGGTTATTGAAAAAGTTGAAGAGGATGGGATTGTATTTATAGATGAAATAGATAAAATAGCTGAAAGAGAAAATGGCTCAAAGGGAAACGTCTCTAGACAGGGTGTTCAAAGAGATATATTGCCAATAGTTGAAGGGACTACTATTATGACAAAATATGGAGCGGTAAAAACAGAACATATTTTATTTGTAGCTGCAGGAGCATTTTCAAAAGTAAGTCCTTCTGATTTAATGCCTGAATTACAGGGAAGATTTCCAGTTAGAGTTAAGATGAAAAATCTTACAAAGGATGACTTTGTAAAAATATTGACGCAGATAAACTATAATTTATTATCTCAATATCAAGAGATGTTGAAAATCGATAATGTTTATCTTGAATTTGAAAAAGATGCAATAGAAAAAATGGCAGATTATGCCATGATAATGAATGAAAAAGTTGAAAATATAGGAGCAAGACGTTTAGCAACTGTTTTGGAAGAAATTTTAAAGGATATCATGTATGATGCACCTTTTAAAGAAAGTAAAAAAATAAAAATTACAGAACAAAAAGTGATTGATAAATTAGATTCAAAGATAAAACCAGAAAATTTAGATGATTATATTCTTTGATAGTGGAGGAAATAATGCGACTTAAAGCAATAGAAATAAATGGATTTAAATCCTTTGCTGAAAAAACTCGATTAAGTTTTGAACAAGGAATTACAGCAATTGTTGGCCCAAATGGAAGTGGAAAGAGTAATATTTTAGATGCAATATTATGGGCTTTAGGCGAACAAAGCTACAAGACCTTGAGAGCAAATAAGGGACGAGATGTTATTTTTTCAGGAGGAAAAGGAAAATCGGCTAAGGGTATGGCTCAAGTATCTTTATTTATAGATAACAGTTCAAAAAAGTTAGATATAGAGTATACTAATCTTAAAATAACTAGGAAAATATATTCATCTGGAGAGAATGAATATTTAATCAATAATCAAATAGTAAGAATGAAAGATATAAAAAAATTGTTTTTAGATACAGGTATTGGTAAGAGTTCATACTCAGTAATAGGCCAGGGACAAGTTGAAGAAATAGTAATGTCTAACTCAACTAGTCTCAGAAATATAATTGATGAAGCAGCAGAAGTCAAAAAAAACAAAATGGAAAAAGAAGAAATACAGAAAAAATTAAAGGCTAATCAGGACGATTTAGATAAGATTTTATATCTAGAAAAAGAGTTAGAAAAAAATCTTAAACCTTTGGAAAAGCAGGCTGAAAAGACTCGTAAACATAATGAAATTAATAATGAATTATTAAAATTAAAACAAGCTCTTTATGATTATCAAGTAAATAAATTTAAAATCGAAATTGATAAAATAAAAGAAAAAGAAAATAAATGCAAAAAAGAAGATGAAATTTTAAAAGATAAATTTAATAAATACGAATCTAAAATAGAAGAAAAATTAGATAAGAATAAAAAATTAACTAATAATAAAGAAAACCTAGAAGAAAAAAAAGAAAAAACACAAGAAAAATTAAATTCTATTATAAATCAAATAACTTTATTTACAGAAAGAGCAAATAATTATAACAAAGAAAAATTGAGCAAAAAAGACGAATTAAATGAATTGGAAAATGAAATAAAATCATTAAAAGAAGTTATGAAAAAATTAAAAGAGAATTTAGAAAAAAATAATTTAAACTTAAATAATGAAAATGATTTTATAAAAGAAAAAGAAAACAAAATAAAAGAAAAAGAAAACAAAATAAAAGAATTAGACTTAAAAATTCAAGATAAAAAAGAAGATATTTTTGATAACGAAATAAAAAAGACAAAATTGCAAAATAAAATCGAAGATTATAAAAACAGAAAAAAAAGATCTAGAACTGATAATAGTGAATTAGATAATGAGTTAAAAGAGATATTAGAAAAAGAAAATAAAATGAAACGAGAAAAACAAAGATTAGAATCTCAAAAGAATAATTTGACTAAAAATATTTCTGAGGAAAAGAAAATAATTGCTACTTTAGAAGAAAAACTTAAAAATCAAGAGAGTCAAAAAAATTCATTAGAAACTAGATTAAACGAGTTTAAAATAAAAATAAATAATCGTGAAATGAAATTGGAAAATATAGAGAAACTTTCTAAAAACTATGATGGATTTTTTTATGGAGTTAAAAAAGTTTTAAAAGCCAACATTGAAGGAGTAGTTGGCCCTTTTTTGTCTATTATTGATATTCCAAAAAAGGTAGAAGCAGGGATTCAAGCTATCGTGGGAAATGCTATGCAAAATATTGTTGTAGAAAATAGTAGTGTAGCTAAAAAGTGTGTTCGATTTCTAAAAGAAAATAGAGCTGGAAGGGCTACTTTTTTGCCATTAGATACAGTAAAATCATATAAAAAATCTCCTGTTGATAAACCTGGAGTTATTGGAATTGCAGCTGATTTAGTAAATTATGATCAAAAATATGAAAAAGTTATTAATAATATTTTAGGATCAATTTTAGTAGTAGAAAACATGGATATAGGTTTGAAAGTTTCAAAAGGGAATCTATATTCTGGAAATATAGTTACTTTAGATGGTGATATTATCTATGGTTCTGGAAAGATTACAGGTGGACAAAAATCAAAAAATAAAACCTCTGTAATTTTTGATAGAAAAAGAGATAAAAGAAAAATTAAAAGAGAACTAAAAGATTTTGAAATCAAAAAAGAAAAATTAGAAAAAAAATATAAAATTTTAGAAAAAAATTACCAAGAAAATCAAAATTTATTTCAAACAAAAAAGAATTTTCTGTATAAATTAGTAAATGAATTAGAGGAATATAAATCTGATTTAAATAATATAAGTTATAAATTGGATAAGATCATTAAAGATAAAAAAGTGATTTCTTTTGAAAAAAATGAACAAAACAAACAAAATAAAGAAAGTTTAGAAAAAATAGAAAAATCCAAAAAAGAACTAGATAAAATAAAACAGATATCCGTAAATCTAGATACCGAAATAAAAAAAATTAAAGAAAATTATGAAAAACAAAAAAACAACTTAGAAAAACAACGAAAAGAATATTCAGAAGAGAAGATAAAAATAATAGAAAAAAGAGAAAAGTTAAACTCGCAAAAATCAAAATTAAAAGAATTAGAAGCTGATTTAACTAATAAGAATACTAAAATAAAAGAGATAAAAAACAATATTAAAGATATATCGTTAAAAATCAAAAATCTAGAAAAAAAATTAAATAAATTAGAAAAAGATAAGAAAGCAGCTCAAATAAACGAGAAAAATCTAAAAAAAGATATCCGAAAATATCAAGTTGAGATTAAGGAGTTAGAATCGCAGGAAAAAGAATATATACTAAAAATAAAAGAAATAGAAAAAGAGATGATTTCGAAAGAAAATAAACTTTCAAAAATAAAAAATATTAAAACTAAATTGGAAATGGAATTAAAAAGCAAAAAAGGGGAATTAGAAAATCTTAGAAACGAAATTCAAAAGAATCTTAAAAATAATTCTAAAAATAACCCTAAAAATATTTCTGAAAAAGACGTTGCCCAACTAAAAGAAAAAATTAATCAGTTAACTAGTAGGTTAAATAATTTAGGCGAAATAAACTCTTTAGCTATATCGGAATATGAAGAGATGAAGGAGAAATATGATTTTTTTGTAAGTCAAAGAGAAGACTTGCAAAAAAGTAAAAATTCTTTAGAAGATCTAATCAAAAAAGTTGAAGAAGAAATAATCGATAAGTTCATGGGAGCGTACGAAGAAATAAAAAATAATTTTAAACTTATGTGTAAAAAAGTCTTAAATAATACAAAGGGAGATATAAAACTTACAGATAAAAACGATTTATTAAATAGTGGATTAGAATTAATTGTTAAATTTAAAAATAAAAAATATCAATCTCTTAGTTTGCTATCTGGTGGGGAAAAATCTATGATTGCAGTGGCTTTGATCTTGGCTATTTTCAAATATAAACCAAGTCCCTTTACCTTTTTTGATGAGATTGAAGCTGCTTTAGATGAAAGTAATACAAAAAAATTAATGGGAATGTTAAGGGAATTTACAAATGAATCTCAATTTATATTAATTACTCACAACAAAGAAACAATGAGAGAAGCTGATAAATTATATGGTGTTACAATGCAAAAAAGTTTAGGGGTATCAAAAATGATATCTGTGGATATTTAATTAATAATTTAATAGAAATGGGGAAAGATGTTAATTTTATCTTGGATATATAAATTTATCACAGGGTTACGAAATATACTTTACAAAAAAGGTATATTAAAAACTAAAAATATAAAAAATATAAAGATTATATGTATAGGAAATATTACAGTAGGAGGGACAGGGAAAACTCCTGCTGTTCAATATTTTGCAAAAAAATATATAGATGAAGGCAAAAAAGTTGCTATAATTTCTAGAGGATATAAAGGAAAAAGAAAAAAGGATCCTATGATAGTATCAGATGGGAATAATATTTTAGGTAAAGTAAGCGAAGTTGGAGATGAACCTTTTTTGCATGCATCTAATTTATCTGTTCCTGTTATTGTAGGAAGAGATAGATATAGTGCTGTTATGTTAGCTCAAAAAAGATTTGATATAGATACCATAATATTAGATGACGGATTTCAACATCAAAAATTAGAAAGAGATAAAAATATTGTATTAATATCTGCTTTAGATCCCTTTGGAGATTTTAAATTATTACCTAAAGGTAGACTAAGAGAGCCTATTGATGGCCTTGAAAGAGCAAATGAGTTTATTATAACTAAAAGCGATCTGGTTTCAAAAGAGAAATTATCTAATATAACAAAATATTTAAAACATTATAATAAAAATATATCGTTAGCTATACATAAACCCTCTAAATTATTTAGCTTTACTGGAGAGGAAAGGGAATTAGATTTTATTAAAGGAAAAGATATTTTATTGCTTTCAGGTATTTCAAATCCTAAATCTTTTGAAGATACTGTAAGGAAATTTAAACCTGGTATTATTAATAGAATAGATTACCCAGATCATTACAAATTTAAAAAAGAGGATATTAAAAGTGCGATTACTGGACAAAAAAGGGCAAAATGTGATATAATATTAATAACAGAAAAAGATTATGTCAAAATTTATGAATTAATTCGAAAGGCAGATATTCCATTAGAAAATATATTTGTCTTGAGAATAAGATTTGAAATTCAAAAATAATTAATGAGAATGAGATGAAATAGGGAGGAATCAATGAAATGTCCAAGATGTGGTGGAGAAATAGAAAATGATCGATGTATAAATACTGGAAAGAGTTTAATTGATATTTATTTTAAATTAGTAGAAGAAAAACAAAAAGTTAGAAAATATAATGATGCTTTAGAATATTTAAAGGAGATAACTAAGTTAACGGATGATCCTGAAATATTAGAAGAAGTTGATAGAATTGAATCTTCTATAAATTTTAATAATTATAATATAAAAACAGAAATAGAAACTGATGCCGGAGATTCAACTATTAGAGGAAGAAAAAAACAAAAAAATGAAACATTAGCATATAAATCTTTCAAAAAATTACTTTGGGTAAGTCTTATAATTTTTGTTATAGTTGGAGCATATGAATTTATAGCAAATAAATATTATGATACTTTGGAAATTGAAGATACAGTGATTGATAATAGAAAATTAGAACTTGGGTTATTATTTCACTTAAATCAAGCTGTAAATCCTTATGCAGATGTTGCAGATAGGGTTTCATATAACGGATTAATAAAGACTTTGAGAAAGCATCCTAACTTAAAATTTAACCTTCACATATCAGGGACTTTAATTCAGGGATTGTTATGGTATAACCCGGAAACTATTGAACTGATAAAGGAAGGATTAGAAGATGGACAATTTGAAATATTAGGAAGTACATATTCTCAAAATTTATTATATTCAACTGATAAAAAATCTAATCAATGGCAAGTAGAAAGACATAGAGAGATAATAAAAAGAGTTTTTGATGTTGAACCTGTTGGATTTTGGAATCCCGAAAGAACTTGGAGTCAGGATATGGCAGAATTTTTAATTCAGAATGGATATAAATATACTTTTGTAGAAGATCACATTATAAAAGACAGCAAAACAAAATATCCCGAACATATTTTAAGAACAACTGCAGATAATGAATTAATGATTATAAATGATGATTATGATTTTTTAGAATATTTTAATAGAGCAGTAGATGCAGGAGATAATGAATCTTTAAAGGAAGATAGAGGACCAAATCTTTCAGAAGAACATATGGATTATAAAAAACTATTCAAATATATGAGAAAAATTTATAGCAAAGATAGGAACGATAATTTTGTTCTAAATTATGCTGAAGACGCTGAAGCTACTGGTCTATGGGATTTTGAAAGCCAAAGAGATTATAATTGGGATTTTAAAAATTTAGATT
This sequence comes from Fusobacteriota bacterium, assembly GCA_051746725.1. Classification (GTDB taxonomy): domain Bacteria; phylum Fusobacteriota; class Fusobacteriia; order Fusobacteriales; family JBNJFI01; genus JBNJFI01. The sequence goes on along the minus strand of JBNJFI010000014.1, from coordinate 9,331 downwards.
TCTTATTAACTAAACTAGAAGAGTCCAAATGGATTGAATTAAAAAACTACTCAGAATTACTTGAAAAGAAAAAACCTGAAAATCTTACAAAAATCGTGGATGGGGCAGCGACTTGGATGGACAAAGCAGCCTCAGGAAAAGGACCTTATTCAGAACAGGGATATACTTCGTGGTTTGATTTCAATAAAAATTCTCCAAAGTTAGCATATTATAGAAAAGAACATGAAAAATTCGTTAGTTTAATAGAACAAAACAATAAAAATGAAAATAAAGCAATTCAAAATCTTAATAAATTAGCTAAAGAAAATTTATTAGCACATCAATTTGAATTCGGTTGTACTGGAATTAGCGGAACAGATGAGGATTGGAATAACGGAGATAAATTTGGAATGTGGGAAAATCAAAAACTTAATTTAGTTATACAAGAAGCTATTAATGCAATAAAAGAGAATAAAGAGGGAATATATATAAAAGACATAAATAGTGATAATATTAAGGAAGTAATAGCTATTTATAAAGATGACTTTTATGTTTTTTCTAAAGCAAGAGGAGGAAGATTACTTTTTTGGTACGATTTGGCTGAAGGAAAAGAAATAACAGGAGGAGAAATTGGGAATCAATTGGGAGAAAAATACTATGATTTAAATTATCCAATTCAAGAAATTGGATATGGAAATCGAACTAGATTTTTAAATGGGGATGATGAATTGTTAAATTATTTAACAGATCATAAATACCATGTAAGACGAAAAGCTTTAAACGAAAAGTTCATTTATGATGAAGAGAAAAGTGGATTTGATTATAAGGTTACCGATATATTTAAGGTTGAAATGGATTACTCTATGCCTAATGAAAGAACAATTTTATTCGAAGCAGATAATTACATAAAAGTTATAACACTTATGGACAATGGTCTAAAAGTTGATTATAAAATAGAAGATGAATTAAAAGAAAACCTGGAATCTCTAAGGGTATTTTCAGAATTTCAGCCAGGTTATTATTCTGTAGTTAATTATGGTAGAGATGCTTTAAAAGTTAAGGTTTCCGAAAATAACGATAATTCTACTGTAGATATATATAATGAGATAAGTAATATCGGAGTCAAAGTATCAACATCTAATCCTGTTGAAATAAAAACTAATGAGGCATTAATGGGAATAATCGCAGATATTTATTTAGATTTAGATAATTCTTTTATTAAAATTGAAAAATATAAAAAATAAGATAATTACCTATAGCTATAAAATAGCAGGAGGAAAAAATGGTATTACATTTAAATAAAGATTTAATTATTTTTGAAAAAGACCAGACTAATAAAGATAAGATATTAGAAAAATTAATTAATTTAGTAGATGAAAAAACAAATCTTCTTTTGGATAAAAATAAGTTCAAAAAAAAGATATTAGAACGAGAAGAGATTGGAACCACAGGAATTGGTAGGGGAATAGTAGTTCCTCATACTAGATGTTCAGATTTAGATGGATTGGTTTTTGCAGTTGCTGTTCTAAAAGATGAGATAGAGTTTAATACTCCAGATGATGAAAAAGCTAAGATAATATTATTAATAGGAGCCCCCAAAAATAAAAATAAAGAATATTTGGATATTTTATCTAAATTATCAAAGGCATTTAGAAATAATAAATTTAGAAAAGAGATAAAATCCGCTAAAAGCAAAATGGATATTTTAGAAATAATGGTTCATAAATTCGAGGAGCTATAAAATGAAAATAGGGATTTATGGAGGAAGTTTTAACCCTATTCACCTGGGACATCTTATAATTTCTGAATATGTTAGAGTTGAAGCTAAATTAGATAAGATTATATTTATACCAGTAGGTATCCCTTCTCATAGGGAAAATAATTTAGTAAGCAATAAAATTCGATATAATATGATAGAAGCTTCAATAAAGGATAATCCCTTTTTTGAAGTTTCTGATATCGAAATAAAGCAAAATAAAACTTGTTATACATATGATACTTTAAAAAAATTAAAAAAAAAATATCCAGATGATCAGCTCTTTGAAATAATAGGAGAAGATTCTGCCATAGATTTGCCAAATTGGAAGAACATAAATAAACTAAAAAAGATGACTAATTTTATTGTGTTCAAGCGGAAAGGATATAATTATCAAAAAAGTGAAAAGAATATATTAGTTTTGGATAATCCCATTATTGAAATATCTGCAACTAATATTCGAAATCGTATTAAGTTGGGAAAAAGCATTAGATATTTAGTTCCAGAAGGTGCTAGAAGAATTATAAAAAGAAAAGAGTTATATTTGGGATAATTTAATAAAACTTGAGATTAGGTGAATATATGAAAAAAAAAGAAATGAAAAAGGACAAAGCAATAGTTATTTTTCCTGGATGGGGAACGCCATTTAGCTTTTATGAGGATTTTTTCATATCTAAGTTGAATTCAGATAAAAAAGCATATAAAATTATATATATAGATCTTAATAAAAAAAATGTTTTTACTAGAGATTTTAAAATAACGTTAAAAAAAAAATTAAAACAATATAATGATATCACTTTTTTTGCATGGTCACTTGGAGCAATGATAGCCCTTATGTGGCAGGATGAATTTCAAAGAGAAATTCTGATAAGTCAAAATATTTATTTATCTCCTACTTTAAATTTTACTAAAACTACTTCTCCGATTATTTTAAAAAAAATGATTAGAGATTTACAGCGAGATAAAAATAAGGTGCTAGAAAATTTTATGAAAATGAATTTTTCTGCTAAAAAAAATTATATAAATTTTATGGAAAAATACAAAAAAGATATATATAATTTAAATAAAAATTCCTTAAAAAAGGGCTTAGATATATTATCAACCTCAAAATTATATATATCCAAAATAAAAACTAGAAGTTTAATTTTAACAGGCAATAAAGATAAAATAATACCACGAAAAAATACAGATATTTTTTTAAATAAATTTGAAAATTATAAATATAAATATTATAATAAATGTGGACACAATATATTATATGAAAAAAATGAAGAAGTATTAGATTTGATAAGGAGTTTTTTAAATGATTGAAAAACATTTAGTAGCTAAAAACTTTTCAAAAGGTGCAAAATATTATGACAAATATGCGGATATACAGAGAATAATGGCAAAAAAGTTAAGTGAATTTATAGATGAAAAAAAGAAAAAAACTAAAAAACTACAAATTTTAGAAGTGGGTCCTGGGACCGGAATTTTTACAGAATATATTTTAGAAAGATATCCAAATGCCAAAATAGATTTAATTGATATATCTTCTGAAATGTTAAATGTGTGTCAGAAAAAATTTATCAAAAAAGATCAAATTAATTATATATTAGGTGATATCGAGAATGTTTCGTTGTCAAAAAAGTATGATTTTATCTTTTCAAATGCTAGTTTTCAATGGATTAATAATTTTGAGAATTTATTTAAAAAATTGAAAAATTCTTTAAAAGAAAAAGGTAAGATCATTTTTTCAATTTTTGGAAAAGATACATACATTGAACTTAAGAAGGCATTTATGAAATCTAATATAAGAAATGATTATTCTCAACCTTTTTTGAGCGAAGAACAATTACTGCAATATTTACAAAGCGATTTTGAAATAATTAATATGAATTCAGAAAAAATTTATGAAAGATTTGATACTGTAATGAATTTTTTAAAAAAAATAAAAAAACTAGGTACTAATAGTGCAACAAAAAATAAAAATTTATTAACAAAAAATAAATTAAAAAGTATGGAAAAAATTTATTTAGAAAATTTCAGTGAAAACGGAAAAATTATTGTAACAAATCACCTTATCTACTGTAAAGTTCAAGTAAAATAAGGTAAACTTTAAGACATATTTGCCGATAATATAAATCAGAAGGCAATATTTCTAAATTATGATATTTATCAATAAAGGGGGAAATTATGTTAAGAGGAATATATACTGCAGCATCAGGAATGGAATCTCAAATAACAAGACAAGATACCATTGCAAATAATCTGGCAAATGTAAATACAGCAGGTTTTAAAAAAGATGAAACAATAATAAAACAATTTCCTGAAATGGAAATATATAGAAAAGACGATAATAATCAAGCATTTGGTTCTAAACCTAAGAAAAATAAATTAAAATATATAGGAAATCTTGGAACTGGAGCTAATGTGATAGATGTAGCTACTCAGTTTGAACAAGGGGCAGTAAAATACACTAATAATGATTTTGACTTTGCAATACAAGGAGATTCTTTTTTTTCTGTGGAAACTCCCAATGGCATAAAAGTTACTAAAAGTGGAAATTTTGTAGTAAATAATCTAGGATATCTTACAGATGGAAATGGAAATCGTGTTTTAGGTGTTTCAGAAGGTGGAGAAATAGGTTACATAACAGGGGAGCCAATTAATATTTCGGATAATGGAAATTTAGTAAATGGAATTATAGAAGAGGCAGATTTTAGTGACAGTAAATTAGAAAATTTGGAATTTCAAGGAGAAAATAATAAGATTTTACTCTTGGATATTGAAAATAAAGAGGACTTAATAAAAGAAGGGGCTAATAACTATTCTCTATCTGATATAGAAGAAACACAAATTTTTGTAAATGGTGAATCAAAAGTTCGTCAAGGATATTTAGAACGATCAACAGTTAGTAACATTAAAGAAATGGTAAATATGATAGATTGCAGTAGGTCTTATGAGTCAAATCAAAAAGTATTAAGAACTCAGGATGAATTACTAGCAAAGGCAGTTAATGAGATTGGAAAATGGACATAAAACATATTATATTTAGAATATAAGGAGTAAATATGAAGAAAATATTATTTTTAATTACTTTGGTTATAATATCGGGGTGTTCAGTCTTAGATAAAAAGGAAGATGAAGTTGCTACCAAAAAAGAACCAGAAGTCCCATTTTATGAAAGAGAATCTAAAGAGCAATCAGATTTAAATAAGGATAGTGCTATTTGGGGAGAAGAAACGGGATCTTTATATTCTGATCAAAAAAGTAGAAAAGTTGGAGATATTGTGGCTATTATTATTAGAGAAAACGCTACTGCTAATCAAACGGCATCTAATAGTACTGATAAAAGCGCAAATATTTCTGCAGAGGCTGGGACTGGGTTATTAAACTTTTTACCTGAACTAGGTGCAGGTGCAGAGTCTGAATCGGATAATTCTGGAAGTTCAAGCCGAAGTGGAAATTTAAGTGCACAAGTTTCAGCTAGAATTTACAAAAAAGATAATAATGGTAACTTATATCTAAAAGGTTCTAGAAATGTTTTGATAAATAAGGAGTTACAAAAGATAGAAATATCAGGATATGTTAGGCCTGAAGATATAACTTTAGAAAATACTGTGGAGTCTTCATATTTAGCTGATGCAAAGGTTACCTATGATGGAAAAATGGTTTTAGACGGTAAAGCTGAACCAGGTATTATTTCAAACTTTTTTGGATCAATTGTAGGTTTTTTATTTTAGATAGATATTTTAGGAGGAACGATGAAAAAAAAACTTAGTATTATAATAGGAATTATTTTTTTTACTAATTTACTTTTTGCCAATGGACAAAAAGTTAGATTAAAAGAAATTACTAGAATTAAAGGAGTTAGAAGTAATCAATTAATTGGAATGGGACTAGTAATAGGTTTAGCAGGGACAGGAGATAATTCAGATCTCACGCCTCAGATGTTACAAAATTTATATGAATACTTTGGAACGAGTTTAGCTCGAGATCAAATAGAATCAGGAAATGTAGCAGCTGTTATGTTAACTGCAACTTTACCTCCTTTTACAAATGTAGGAGATACCATAGATGTAAGAGTATCTTCAGTTAACGATGCACAGAGTTTAGAAGGAGGAGTATTACTTATGACACCTCTTCGTGGAGGTCAAGGAGCCGATATATATGGATATGCCCAAGGGAGTTTAACTTCTGTAAACAATGAAACAGCAAATACGGTAAATGGACTTATCCCAAATGGTGCAATTGTTGAAAAAGAAGTTCCTATAAAAATAGAAGAAGGAGAAAAAATTTCACTATTACTTAATAGCCCTGATTTTACAACTGCATCTCGTATAGCAGATGTTTTAAATAAAAGATTTGGATATGAAACAGCGAAGGCAACTAATCCTTCTACAGTAGAAATAAATAAAACTTTTGCATTCAATGATAATGTAATAGGGTTCGTATCTGCAATAGAAAATTTAGAAGTAGAGCCTGATCGAGAATCTGTAATAGTTATTAATGAAAGAACAGGAACAATAATTTTAGGAGATAATATAAGGGTTTCTCCAGTTGCAATATCTCATAATGACTTAAGTATATCTATATCCGCACAACTTGATACTGAAAAGGCTTTTGATGAGGGGAATAGCGATGAAGAAGGAGAGTCCTTTTATTTCGAAGGAACTTCTGTTAAAAATGTTGTCAAAATGTTAAATGCAGTTGGAGCTGAGGCAGATGATATTATTTCAATTATTGAAGCTTTAAAAGAAGCCAATGCAATAGATGCATCTATAAAAATAATGTAAAAGCTTTTAGGAAGTTGCAAAACTGGAAAGATAAGATATCAAGTTTTTTCACAGATTTATTTTAGGGTAATGCGGGCGAAGGCCCTTCGCCCTTACGGTTCAGGTTAGATAGGTATAAGGATATAAGTTTTTCTGTAAGGGCAAATGGAGTTTGCCCGGGTATAAAAATGGAGGTAATTCGTCATTATTAGATCTAATAAATCAAATAAAATCAGAAGATTATAATTTTGCAACTAGCTATAAAAGCTTTAAAAAGGAGGATGTTATGATATCTAATAAAATGGGACTTCAAAATTTACAAAACAATATTAATACAGATAATTTAAAAAAACAGGCAGAATTAACTAAGGAAAAAGAAAAACTAAAACAAGTAACCGAAGAATTTGAGGCGATTTTCATAAAAATGACATTAGATGCAATGGACAAAACAGTAGATCGAAAAGATGGATTATTTCATGGAGGACAAAGTGAAGAGATATTTCGTGATATGCTAAACGACGAAAGATCAAAGGGGATGTCTAAAAGTGGTGGATTTGGATTAGCGAAATCTATGTATGATCAGTTGTCAAAAACTATAAAATAAAAGGAAGGAAATTATGAAATTAAAAGTTATTTTTTTATATTTAATAATAGCTATTAATATTTTTTCAAATCAAAACTTTTTAAGTCTTTCGGAAATAAAACCAGGAATGAAAGGAATTGGATACACTGTTGTCAAAGGTGTTGAACCTGAAAAGTTCGATTTTGAAATTATAGACATCATACCTGGAAGATATTCAGTAAAAAAAATGATGTTAGCAAAATTTTCTGGTGAAGCTATCCAAAAAAGTGGTGGAATAACTGAGGGAATGAGTGGAAGTCCTTTATATATAGATAAAAAATTAATTGGAGCATTGAGTTATACTTCAGAAAGCAGATATAATGATATAGGATTGATAACACCTATTTCAGATATGTTAAAATTACAAGAATTTAACAAAGAATCTCAAAAACAATCCTCGGAGACATCAAATCATAATAAAGAGAGTCAAAAGTTCAAAAAAGGGGAATCTATAATGATAACTCCTGTTAGAGGGGATGTAATTTTAGAAAATATAGGAACATTGACTTATATTGAAAATAATAACTTTTTTGCACTAGGTCATCCAATTAATAAGAATAATATGAAATTATTTTTAAATAAGTCTAAGATAAATTATACAATTCAAGCTCAAGAGAAGCCTTTCAAAATAGGAGAATCTTTAAATACTATAGGAGTAGTTTTAAAAGATGAATCTGCTGGTATAAGTGGAATAATAAAAGAAGATATTCCAGTTTATAAATTTCAGATTGCCTTAGATAAAAAAAACGAAATAAAAAAATATCATTTTGAAATGCCCCAAGATATAAAAACATTAAATTATTATATGGAAAGCGCTTTAAATAAACTTTTGAATCAGACAGTTCCATCTAATGATTTCTATTGCTTAGAATACAACTATAATATATATAATGAAGGTGATTCAAAAGTCTATTCAAATTCAAATTTTTTATTTTCAGAAAATAATTTATTGAGCAATGCTTCCCTTAATATAACTGAAGATTTATTACATATTTTAGACAATCCATTTGATAAGATTGATTTTAATAATATTTCATTTAATATAAAGTTACATGAAGATAAGAAACTTATATATTTAAAGAGAGCTACTGTATTGGAAAAAATTATTCATTTAGGTGGGACATTGAAAATTAATTTATCATATCTAATACATCAAAAAGGAATAAGAAATGAAATAATAGAAATGGCAATTCCAGATGATTTTTCCGTTGGAAATACAAGATTGGAAATAAAGGCTAAAGAAAATAAAGTTAAAGATGAATTGGATTTCTTTAATCAATATGAGTATTTAAAATTTCATGAAAATAATGGTAAAAATAATGAATTAATTGTTACATTAGAAAATAAAAATACTGGAAGAAAGATTGAAAAAAGTGTATTTTTGGATGGATTTATTAAGTCAAAAAAGATACTTACAGAAACCGTTATTATTGATAGTTATGTAGCAGATAATGAGGAGTAGTTATGATAAGAAAATTAGGGAGAGTAGGAATTTTTGTATCCCAGGGATTAATAGGGATATTTTTTTATTTTTTTAATAGGAATAAGTTAACAAAGCAAAATTTAATAAACGAGATGTATTCCTTTGGTGTTAAATCAATTCCTTTGGTATTTATAGTATCATTATTTACTGGTATGGTTTTAATTGTTCAGTTAGTTCCGGAATTTAAAATTTTTGGAGCCGAGTCTTTGACAGGTGGAGCTATATCAGTTGCAATCGCCAGAGAGTTAGGGCCAACTTTAACTGCAATAATTATTGCTGGAAGAGTTGGATCATCTATCACTGCAGAGCTGGGAAGTATGAAAGTAACCGAACAAATATCTGCTCTTGAGGTCATGGCTGTAAATCCAGTTATATATCTTGTTTCTCCAAAAATAATTGCGGGGCTAATAATGCTTCCTATGTTGACTATTCTAGCTGATTTTTTAGGTATATTTGGCGGATATTTCATAGGTATTTATAGCATGGGATTAGCATCTGGAGCATATGTATCCCATTTAGAAAAATTACTTTCATTAAATGATGTATTAGGAGGATTATTTAAATCTATCTTTTTTGCAATGATCATAGTTTTCGTAGCTTCGTATAAAGGTATGAAAGTACTAGGAGGAGCCCAAGAGGTTGGAGAGGCAACAACTGATGCAGTTGTTATTTCGATTATGTTAATATTAGTATTTAATTTTTTTCTATCAATTTTAATTTTTGTATAATATTAT
>JBNJFI010000013.1:4734-31686 GCA_051746725.1 Fusobacteriota bacterium | reverse complement strand
ACTAATTTATTAACATTGTCAATCATATAATTGTAAAAATTTTGTAAAAACCCAATAAAATAAAGGCCTGAACCTTATATATTAGAAGTGAATATATTATCACTTTACTTTTTTGAAAAAATATTGTATAATACTGCTTAGGGGCAGAAGTACTCTAATTTAATATTAAGAAAATCTGTCCCAAAAAACAAACAAGGAGATGATTATGAGAAAGAATAGGTTTATGTACATCGGAATTGGTCTACTAATGTTTTTATGTTTAGGGACTATTTATTCATGGAGTGTATTCCAAAAGCCTCTGGTAGATGCATTCGAAAAATTAAATGGCGAAGAGGTGCCTCAAACTATTGCTAATATGCCTTATACTGTATTTTTATTAGCATATGCTTTTTCTATGCCATTTGCCGGTAAGTTAATAGCAAAAACTTCACCAAAACTAGTTTCAATAATTGGAACTGCTTTTGTTGCAGTAGCTTGGATATCTTCTAGTATAGTTGGAAGTATGCAAACTTTGATTTTTACATATGGATTACTTGGAGGTATAGGAGTTGGGATTATTTACGGTGTTCCCTTGGCTGTAGTTTCCAAATGGTACCCTGAAAAAAAAGGTTTTGCCGTTGGATTAACTCTACTTGGATTTGGATTATCTCCATTTATAACTGCTCCGATATCAGAAAAATTAATAAGGGCATTTGGAGTATTTAATACTTTCAGAATTTTAGGAATTGCATTTTTGATAATACTAGCTTTTTTCTCAATGTTCCTAAGATATCCTGCTTTCAAAAAAGATAGTGAAGAAGTTGATTTAACTGTGCATTATAGTTTAAAGGATATGATTAAAACTTCTCAATTTTACGGTTTATGGAGTTGTTATACCATTGGAACATTAGCAGGATTAATGATAATTGGGATTTCAAGTGTTTATGCACAAGAAGTTCTTGGCTTTACCTCTACAAAGGCCGCCTTTTTAACTTCCTTTTTTGCAATTTTCAACGGTTTAGGAAGGCCCGTCTTTGGAGCTATTACAGATAAACTTGGGAGCAAAAAAGCTGCTATAATTTCATATTCATCTATTTTAGCTGTATCAATTCTTATATTGATATTCTCTCAAAGCAGAGTTGTATTTGTATTTACATTTTCTGTTATGTGGGCTAATCTAGGAGGTTGGTTATCTATAGCACCTGCTTCTACTTCAAATATATTTGGTCACAAATATTATTCTGAAAATTATGGTTTAGTTTTTACAGCTTATGGAATCGGAGCTTTAATTCAAGGGTTCCTTTCGGGAATTGTTAAAGATATATTTGGATCTTACCTATATGTTTTTTATCCATTAATCATATTAGTTATTTTAGGAATATTTATAGCTAACTTTACTTTAGATGAAATTGATGAAAAAGCAAAAAAGGTTTTAGAGTAATATCAATTAAACAAAAAGAGTCTTGCTAATTAACTTAGCAAGACTCTTTTATTATTTATTTTTTCATTATTTATTTTTTAGTTTTATCTTATTCTTTTATTCCTTTTAGACTCCCTATTATGAAATCTAAAATATCATCTTCATTTTTTTCTTTAGAAAACTCTTTAGTTATATATTTAGGACTTTTTAATATTTTCCTATCTATTAGTTCTTTAATTATATCATAATACTCAATACTCGTTTTTCCAACTAAAAGATTTTTCAAATCCCTTTTTTGATAAAAATTCTTTATCTTTACAAACCCCTTTAAATACAGATAATCTTTAGTAAATCCACCACTTCTAAATATCCTAGTAGTTAAATAAAAAGCATCTTCTCTATTAAATCCATGTTCATCCATAAAATATTCAAATACTTCACTAAAAGAATATCCTTTTAGCATTAAGTTTACGGATATAGTTCTATATGCTAACATTTTCAGTCTCTTAAAGTCTAGATGTCCCGAAAGATATTCTGCTAAAATTGCAAGTCCTTCTTGAGTTTCTGTATTTCCTGGCAATCCTAAGTTTAAAATTTTCAATGGCTGATTTCTAGAATTTATTGTAGTTAAAAGATGGACACCTACTTCATGAGCCCCCATGGCATATAATTCATCAGAATTAAATTTTATACCTTTTTTGATTTTTAAAGTCTTTTTATTATTTATAACCATAGCCCTAGAAACTATATTTTTACTTTCTCTAACCTTACAATTAAATCCATAACCTTCTACAACTTGTCTTAGTTTTTCGACAGACTCTAGAGAATCATATATCTTTCCATTATTTTTATCTATATTCATAGAGTGAATTAAATATCTGGCATTAGCTATATCTGTTTTATCTGGTTTCCCAAATAACATCAGTGAAAGATATTTAAAATTTGGCGTATTTCTATTTAATAATAGATCTACCTTTTTTGAATAAAATTCAATCACATCTTTATATAGTTTTCTCAAAGTTATATCCTCTATATCTCCTATAGGAAGCTCGTATAATTTCTTTTTAACATCATAAGGATCTATATTTAATGCTCTATACTTAAATTTTGGTTCTCTTGTATATTTTGACTTAAAGAATTTGTTTTTTTCTCCTTCTATGTTTACAGGATTGATAAAAACTAGCATTTCAAAGTCTTTTAAAAGTCTATATATTTCCTTATCTATACTCTTTATATCTGCCTTTAATCCTGTAGATAAGAGTTTATACTTTTTTGTAATTTTTATATTAGATTCATTATTCAAATATATTTTTGATACATCTATTATTGCAGTTCTAAGACCATGCTTAATTATAGATATCACTTCTGGATACTCATCTTTATTTTTTTCATTACAATATACTTTTTTTATTTCCGTTGCTAAAACCAATGTGTTTTGAAATTTATTTGTTATATATTCTAGAAGATAACCTCTTCCAAAAAAGACTTCATTTTCTCCCACTTTATTTTTTATAGATTCAAATTCAATATTTTTTAATTTATCTTTGAACCTATCTATATATTTAGCGAACCTGTTTCTATCTATTTTTTCAGTACCTATATTAAATACAGGAAGGCCTTTTTTTTGGTTTTCTCTTTGATAATTATATGAGTGAATATCGTAAATTATAGCTGCTCCAAATTTAGACTCGATTTTTTTTACTAAAGCTTCTAAAACTTTATAAAAATTTTGGTGTTTTTTTAAAGAAAGTTTTTTCTCTTTGTCCAAAAGAGGCTTTTTCCAGACTTTTTTGCCCCAAGCTTCTTCATATATAGCAATTTCTGGTCTACGATTTAAATCATACTCAAACCTAGAATCATTTGCAATTATCCTTATAGGTAAAGGTTCAATAAATTGATCTGTAAATGGATCTTCCTCTCTCCATCTCTCATCCTTATTTAATATTATTTTTTCTTCTAGATCCTTCCTTAAATTATCTCCGTTATGAATCGCTGTACATATATAAGGGACATATTTTTCGATTATAACTGTTATAGATCCATCAGAAAGTTCAGCAGTGACATTTTCTTCAACTTTTATCTTTCCGATCAACTCTTCTACAGTTAAACTAAGCATTTGTAACCTCTTCTTTAAAAGTCTTTTTCTTTTTAAGTCTGAACTCTTTTCTGTTATTCCACTCTTCTCGTTCGTGTACTTTTTCTTCTATAAAATCTACAACTTTTTTCTCTAATTTAACCTTATTCATTTTATTTATATTTACTATTCCACCTGGACTTTGTACATTTACTTCTATTAATTTATTATTTATAATATCTAATCCAGCAAAATATATCCCATCTTGAATCAAATGTTTTCCTATTTGTTTACATATCCTTATCTCTTCTTTTGTTAAAACATGTTTTTGAGCTGTTCCTCCTACACTTATATTTGCCCGTAACTCTCCAGATGCAGGAACTCTTCTATATGCTCCTATAGGTTGCCCATTCAACATCAAAACCCGAATATCTCCATTTTCTGCTCCTTCTATATATTCCTGAAGTATTATATAATGCCGCCCGCCTTTACTATTAATATAAAAATCTAGTAATGAATTTAAATTATTCTTAGCAGATTTTTCTATAACTATAACACCACTTCCACCGTATCCATCTAAAGGCTTCAATATCATCTTCTCTTCTGGATTATTGTCAATAACACCTTTTAGATATTCTATATTTTTAGATACATAGGTTCTTGGCAGGTAATCACTTGAAGGTCCATGAAAACTAGCAGTATATAGTTTATTATTTGCCTTTCTCAAGCCTTCTACATCATTTAAAATAAAGGTCTCATCTTTTATAGAATCCATAAAATTTAACATTACATTATTTAGCGGTGGGTTTTTTCTAAGAAATATTGCATCAAATCCTGTTAAAGGAAGCAATTGTTCTTTAAATTCTACCTTCTTATAAAAAGTTGTTGCTTTTTTGCTGATTTTATCCACCATTTTAATTAATTTTACAAATCCATAAGTTATATTATCTCTAATAGTTAAGTTTCTAGGATATATTATTCCAATATTATGACCTCTTAAAGCGCATTCATGTATCAACCTTAAAGTTGTATCCTTTTCGGGGTTAATTTTTTTCCATTCATTAATTACAAAACAAATATTCATTCTTTCCTCCTTCAGATTTATAACAAATTTTATATTTACAGTATATTATATCATATCTACTTAATTTTTGTCTAGTTTAATATTAATTAAATTATTCTTATTTTTACCAAAAAAAGATAGCACTTTTCTAAAGTGCCATCTTTTTTTATTTTTTTATTAATTCGTTTGTTATTTATTAATAAATATATTTCCCATCTTCACCAATTTTTCCAGGAGCTAATGTTTTAACTGTATCTAATACATATATTCTAATATTCCCCTTGCCTGAAACTGATATATTTAAATTACCATCTGTTACCTGCTTTTCATCTCCAGTAACAGCATCTACATATCTTCCATTAGGTATTTCTGAAAAAGAAGCATCTCCTGAAATGCTTACTAAAGCAAAACTATCTATATTATCATCTGTATATCTCCTTTTAAATGCAAGTGCACCGCTTATTCCATCAGTTGAATATTGTCCCATTTGAAGAGCAGGTATAGATCTTCTAATCTTATTTAATCTTATTAGATGTTGAGCCAATGGATGTTCCAAAGTCTGGGCAACAGTCCCACTAGCAGTATATTCTCCAAAATCACTAGCCTCTACAGTTCCCTCTAGATGTTCCCCATAATAAGCTCTTCCTGAATCTTCTAACTGCAATTTATTAGGATCTCCATCTATTTGAGCCCCAGCTTTAAATAATATTTCATTACCATAATATATAGTTGGGATTCCTCTCCAAGTAAACATCAAACTCCAATTTTCTGCCATTGTAGCTTCATCACTTACTCTAGCATAATGATCTCCACCTATTTCCACAGGACTATAATCATGTGATTCAACATATGTTAAATTTTTAGTGGCATCATTAGTAAAATGATCTCCATCTTTGACATTAAAAGCAGATCCTGCGCTTTGGAAGTTCCAATGCATTCTAAAATCTATAACATCTAGTCCAGAAGATTCAGTGTAATCAGGTTCTCTATAATCATTTCCTTCTAAATAATGATTATTACTTGTTGGTTGATCTGAAGTTCCTCTTCCTTCTTCATAATTATAACCTTCCCAAGCAGCTTTTTCATCATCCGCACTATATTCAGTTCTCTCTTTCCATGTATAAAACGGAACAGATAATGGAGCGTGCCCTTTATTCCAAACCTCACCAACACGAGTTGCAACTTCTCCAACCATATAAAAATCATCCTTACCTCTAACTTGTCTTGCTTTTTCTTCAAAAGCTGGTATAAAATGTCTATTAAACATTACCCTACTTATATGTTTAACAGTATCTATCCTAAATCCATCTACTCCCATTTCAATATATCGATTGTAGGTATCAATTAGATAATCTTGAACTGGTTTGCTTTCAGTATTCAAGTCAACACAATCCGGATGTATAGACCCCAGTTGACAAGTATAGTCTTCCCAATTTTTCAAAGTCATTATATGATATATTTCAGGGTTCAATAAACTATATCCAAATTCTGACCATTGATATTGATATATTTTCCATCCTTCATCACTAGTCCATTTAGTTGTTCCTCCCCATAAATCAAGGTTAGGAACTAATTCTCCATAAGTCATATAGTCTAAGTTTAAATATGGTTCTAAATAAGGATTATTTGAAAAATCATCATCTCCATCTTCCCATAACCAAGGCAAATCTTCTTGAGTTGGTTTTTCAGTCTGATAAACATCTCCTATATACATATTTGACTTACCTGATATAGGTTCTGTTGTTATTCCATCATATTCAAAATCTGGATTATATTCATCATAATAATCAGCTTCTCCACCATTTTTAGCATTTCCCCAATCTGGATCATCTGGGTCACCCCATAGAATTCTTCCGCCTAGATTTTTTTCTCCATACCTCGAGCTATGATTTAATACAATATCTTGAATAACTTTTAGTCCCTTATCATGGGCAGCATCAATAAGATCTTGATAAGATGCTCCTTGAGAAGTTAATCTTCCATCTATTTGGCTCATATCCCAAGCATGATACCCGTGATAATCTCCATCACTTCTATTCAAAACAGGAGGAGTAATCCATATAGCTGAAAATCCAAGTGCTTTTATATAATCTAATTTTTCTATTAATCCAGCAAAATCACCTCTCCAACCTGGATCATTATTTTCATCATTCCCTGCATTTAGTCCCCATCTAGTGTATCTATTATTTGAAGAGTCTCCATCATAAAATCTAGTTGTCATCAAAAAATATACACTTTCTTGTCTAAAATCGTCTCTTTCAGGTAAATTAATTTCACCAATAGCATATCTAAAACTATATATTTTGTTATTACCAGATTTATCTTCTGCTAACACCTTTATAATTGTATCGTTTTCTACATTTAAAGATTGTCCATTATAAAGCGTTGACTCTTTCGTAGGAGTAGTCCCATCTATCGTATAATAAGCAAGTGGAGTATTATCTTTATCATCAGAAATATCTAACATCAATGTCTGTGGATTATCATATCTACCTGGTTCTATTGAAGTTCCAACTACAGGAGGATAAATATCTCTATTTAAATTGAATTCCAGTTGAAAAATCTCAGATCCATTCCCTACATTATCTACTGCCATAGCCTTTATTGTAGTATCTGAATTGATATTTATTGATTCTGTGTACACTTCACTTGTTTCATCTGGAATAGTTCCATCTAAAGTATAATAAATCACTGGTTCTGGATCTATATTATCTATAGCTTCTAAAGAAATAATCAGATTACTCTCTTCATGATTCCCAGACTTTGGAGTACTAACGATTTCACTTGGTGGCAATATATCAATATCCGGATCATGATCATGCCAACTTCCATCATACCACCATTCTCCAACCTCTAAGTTTTTCGTTGCAGATTGGTTACTTCCAGTCTCACTCAAAATAACGCTTACATCATTTACGCCATTTAATTCTTCTAATGATATCATGTATGTATACCAGCCAACTTTTTTGGAATGTTCTTCCATTTCTATTCCTGGCCAACTTCCACCAGTATAGTTAATTGTGTCATCAGTAGTATCCCATGCCCATATGTAATTATAATCCTTTACATTAATTTTTATACCATCATTAAATTCTTCTTGAATTATAATCGTTTTATTCTTAACTAAATCATATTTTCTCGCTGTAAGAATTATTGTTCCTTCTGATATACCATTAAGATACTTATCAGTACCTTCATCACCATCTGGATTCAAAATTTCAGCAACTGTTGAGTCTGAAATCTCCCATTGTACATCTTCTATTTTACTGCTATCATCTGTATAATTTATTATAGCTTCTAACTTGTTAGGTTCTCCCAATATAATATTATTTGGAAAAGATATCGATATCGATTCTGGTACTATTTCTGTGGGTTTTTCTTTATTAAAATTTCGACCTAAGATAACAAAATCTTTTAAGTCTACTTTATCATCTGGATTTACTACACTATAAATATTTCCCCAATCTCCAATTCCTTTTTGAGCCGGATAAATATCATAATTTGAATTATATCGAGTTTCTCCTTTTTGACTCTTAAATGATTGGCAAAAAAGGTTCAAATCTTCCAATTCAACTCTACCACTATTGGTGAAATCTCCCAAAAGAATATTAGGAACATCAGATCTCTTATTTTTTAAAATACTTTCAATATTATCAAATTCATCTTGAGTACTCTGCTTTGAAACTTTTATCGATACATTTCCTGAAATATTAGATACAGAAAATATTTTATCACCTTTATTGATCGCATCCTCTAATTTAACTAAGGCCATCTCTGTCTTTTCATTTTTAATATTTGTTATATCTAAATAACCAGCCTCCATCATTAAATCTTTTTCTTTTATTTTTCTATCTATAGTTACTTCTAAACCTAAAAGGCTCTCATCTAAATCTGAATAGATATTTATCTTTCCATTTTCTTTTAGAACTCTTACTCCTTTAACATTAATATTTTCTTCATTATTATTTTTAAAGCAGCCTATAAATAAAAATATCACTGCTAAAAATAATAACATTCCCCCTTTTAATCTTTTCAATTTTTCCCCCTTGTTTTAAAATATTTTAGCTAATTGCAAAATTCTTATATCCTAATTTCATTTGCTTTATTAGTTCTATAAATTAGAGTATCCCTCCAATTTTAGATACTGGTTGCACCCGGGCAAACGCCGTTTGCCCTTACAGAAAAACTTATATCCTTATCCCTATGTAATCTGAACGTAAGGGCGAAGGGCCTTCGCCCGGGTAATACAAAATCAAATTAGATTAAAACTATTAATAACTTTGTGGATAAACTCATAGTTTCTTTCTGTAGTTTTGCAACTACCTATTAAAATATTTAGCTCTCATTTAGAAATAACCTTTCTATAATGAGAGCTAAAATTTTATTATTTATTTTTTATTCAACAATATAGAATACTCCAGATAAACTTGGTACATTTATAGAATAGTTTCCGCTAGATTCTGATATTGTATTTTCTCCCATTAGATTTCTTAAAGTTGTTCCTCCAACAGTACTCGCTGGAAGGCTAACTGTACGAGTTTCAGTTGATACATTTACCAAATATACTATCCGTTGATCTCCATCAACTTTTAAATCAGAATATACATATTCATCATTTCCAATTAAATTTACTCTATCTCCATTCCATAGCGCTGAATAAGTATCTCGCAAATTCATTAATGACTTTGTATAATCATGTAAATCTTGTTCTTGGCTAGTAAAGTTTGATATTTTTCCATTATCTCTAGCCCAATGATCCCAATATAAACCTCTATCGTTTGGAGTACCATCATCTGGAGCATAACTACCTGGAGACATTTGACCAATTTCATCTCCATAGTATAATGTTATAGGACCTGTTTGCATAGTTAAAAAACTCAATGCCGCTTTATGTCGTTTCCAATAATCAGGATTTTCTTGTCCATATCCATGGGCTTCTTTTACTAAATTCCCAAATCTTATTAGATCATGATTTGTCAAAAAAGTATTTGGTATCGCAAAATCTGGATAGATATCTCTTTTATCCATTCCAGCATCTAAGTTAGAGGCTGGTAATCCTCTTTTCCCATTATTTGTTCCCCATTCTTCTTGCGCTAAAGTTTGAACCAAAGAATATCTTACAGGAAAATCAAAGTTAGATCTCAAACCTATCTCTCCATTATACCCTTCATAACCATAATCATTAATTTCCTGTTCACCTTTCCATATTTCTCCAACCATATATCCTAAAGTTCCCCAAGTTTCTCCTTGATTCTCTCTTTCTTGAGATACTTGTTCTACAGCTTCTCGAATTTCAGGCCAGTAGCTTCTATCTTGCATTCCTTGATATGAAGTCACTTGATATGCTTGATCCAATCTCCACCCATCTATTCCATATTCTTCTATCCAGTAAGTTGATACCTCTTTATAAAAATCTAAACTATCTGGATATGAAACTGGGTCATTTGAACCATAAACTGTATATCCACTTGGTGAAGCGGGAATTTCTCCAGAACCATTGTGATGTCCAAATACCCCATCTAAAATAACATACATATTATATTTTCTTGCTTCTGCAATTAAATCTCTTAAATCCTGTTCTGTTCCAAAGTTTGGATCCACTGAAAAATAATCATTTGTGAAGTAACCCGTTGAATCAAGAGCTCCATCTCCATAAGTATGGAAAATTGGAGTCATCCATATTGCATTTGCTCCTAAGTTAGACATATAAGGAATTGCTTCCTTTATTCCAACAAGATCCCCCATATGATGACTTTCTCCATAACCTGTTCCATACCCTATATTATTATCTCCATTTTGAAAAGTAGATACCATAACTTGATAAATTCTTAAATTATTAAAATTATTATTTGGAGCTACTTTTTCTTTTTTGGTGTATACAAATTCATCAGTAGCTATTTCAGTACCATTTGTTGAATATAATTTTAAAGTCATGCTTTGTTCATAAGATAAAGTTTCACCAAAAGTAATTGTTTCTCCATCTTGATATAATATTCCTGTAGCAGGATCCGATCCATCTACTGTATATCTAGCCTCTAATATCTCATCTCCACTATAATTTAAAGTAACTGATATAGAATCGTCAGAAAAACTTGTAGTTCCAGGATTTGCTGAAACACTAGGTGGAGTAGGACCGTATGGATAACTATTATATATCTCTCCATCTGCTGTTACCCATGTGTCTTGAGTAGCTAATAAATCATCTGACT
Source organism: Fusobacteriota bacterium (assembly GCA_051746725.1). Lineage (GTDB taxonomy): Bacteria > Fusobacteriota > Fusobacteriia > Fusobacteriales > JBNJFI01 > JBNJFI01. Next base: position 20,941 of record JBNJFI010000013.1, on the reverse strand, counting down.
GGTCATCTAAAAAAGGAATATAATTTACTTCCGTAGCTTCTTCTGGAAAAGTATGATAATAGAACAAACCATCTTTATTTACTAAAGTATTTTGTGGTGAGTCCCATCCCCCTAAATATTCGACTTTAGGTTCTGTCGTAGACCAAGCGTATAAATCTGGAGCTGTTTCTGATTCAAGATATATAGTTATTCCCTGAGATTGTTGTTCTAAAACTTCTATTGAATAAATTGAATTTATCCCATCTCTACTTGCAGTTATATCAGAATTACCAACTGACAATCCATCTACTTTACCTCCAGTAACGGTAGCAATGGTTTCGTCACTACTTGACCACTGAATTCCATCTGTAGATTGACTGTTATCTGTAAATATGGCAGTAGCACTCAGATTTATACTTTCATTTTCATATACCTGCGTCGGCCCTTCTATTACGATTTCTTGTATTTCTTTAGGTTTTACTTTATTAAAATTTCTTGCTAATATTATAAAATCCAATAACCCAATTTCATTATCCGGAGACGAGATACTATAAATATCTGCCCAAATTCCGGTTCCTAAGTTCGCTGGATATATATCATAAATTTCATCATAATTTACATTTGTTGAATCAATTCCGTAAACATCAGAAAACATTTGCAAATCTAAGGTTTCTACTATTTCATCACTATTAAAATCTCCTAATAATTTATTGGTAGTAGATGAATCAACCCTTTTTTGAACAACACCATCTTGTTCTATTAAATCTGATCTAATAGCTTCAACTTCTATAATTCCTGAAATATTATCTAAAGTCCCTATGGTTTGCCCAGCTGATATTTTTTGAGACCCAGCTAAGATATATCTTCCTTCGTCAATTTTAATCTTTGTAAAATTATTTTCCTCTTTTAAATTGTTATCCGTTCCTTCAACTTTTAAATCAATTCCATCAAAATCATTAGCAGCAATAATTTTGATTTGATCCCCACTTCTTTCTAAACTTACACCTACCCCTTTATCTTGTTCATTAGAAGAAAAACACCCAAACATTAAAATAGAAATCATCATAATTATTACTTTAAAAAAAACTCTTTTTTTTCTTTGCACAATATCCCCCTTTTTTTATATTTTTAAATTAAATTTTAAGAAAATATCCTCCTTATTTTTTATTCAGGAGGATATTTTTCTTTATCTTCTAAATACCGTTATACCTGTTCCTTCACATACACCAGATTGATCCGTTGGATTTAATCCATATGCATCAAATATCTTAGTCCATCCAGTATTATCGATAGTATAATTAGTCCCTGAATTATATACAACCATTATATCATTTGCACCAGTAACTCCGGTGATTTGACCTATTACTACTTGACCACTTCGATCAGTCCAAGTTGTCATATGATTATTTATTTCTTCCCATGTTGTAAGTCTAAGAGCTTTATTTTCTTTTCTTAGTTGAACCAAATCCTTATAATAATTAAAGGTATCTAGATTATCTACTTTCCATTCCCATTTATAACTATTAAATGAATCTGGAGAGTTATAAGTATTATGAGTTCCATAATCTCCATATACCCAGTTTGCAGGATCTGTCCAATCACCATTATGTGTTTTAGATCTCAATATCTCTTCTCCACCATGTAAAAATGGTATACCTTGAGAAGTGAATATCATTCCCATTCCAAATCTACCTATTCTTTCTGCATAAGCAGTATCCACTCCAGCATTAGGAGATCCATCACTTAATGTATATATTATTTTATCCCATAAACCATAATTATCATGAGCAGTTAAATAGTTTATTGATTGTTCAGGATCATATGCAAACATTGGATCCCAAAGATCAGGTAAAGGATTTGTACTCTTATTTGCCATTATTGATCCTTTCATTCCAGATCCAATGGCACCATCCCATGAAGGAACGTTATTAAACATATACCCTCCAATTTTTCCATCACTATTTCCTTTGATTGCCTCTCTATATTTCGCATTGAACACTCCTAATCTTCCACTTGCAAAAGCAGGAGCATTTCCAATATAAACTTTTTGATCCATTTCAGTATCAGATAAAAAGTGTCCATTCCAAGGCTCACCATGCATAATTAAATTTCTATCCGGGAACATATTTACATTTAGGTGTTCCCCCCATTTTCTAAATTCATCATAATAAAATACTCCAGCTAAGTCAAATCTAAATCCATCAACCATATATTCATCTACCCAATATTCCAATGAATCTTGTATCATTCTACTTACCATAGGTTCTCCTGTATCAATCCCATTTCCTGTTCCAGAGTCATCATTTCCTGTATAATATCTAGATGTTATATCTTGGAACATTTCATCTCCATATGTATGATTATATACAACATCCATTACAACTCTAATCCCATTTTTATGAAATTCGTTAATCATCGTCTTAACTTCATTTATTCTTCCGACATAATCATATGGATCTACTGAATATTGCTCTTCTGGTATGTTATAGTTCACAGGATCATATCCCCAATTATACATCTCAGTTGCAAAATCATAAAAAGGTAATATTTGTACATGCGTTACTCCTAATTCCTTCAGATGATCTATTCCTGTTGAAACTCCCTGATAATCAGTTCCTGTTTCAACCATCCCTAGATACTTACCTTTATTTTCAATAGATACACCAGATGAATCATCTATAGTTAAATCTCGTATATGAACTTCATATAACATTGCATCTTCTCTATTTTCTAATACTGGAATATCTACCCATCCTCCTTCTGGACCTGTTTTATTTAAATCTATTACTATATTTGTATTTGTATTTGGTTTGACCATTATTCCATAAGGATCTCTTACAGATTTACCATTTATATAAAACTCATATTCAGCTAAATGTAAATCTCCTTGAACTGTTGTACTGTAGACATCGCTATATCCATCGAAATTACTTATTTTTTCTGTTGGATATTCCACACCATTTACCTTAACTTTCACATCTGAAGTATCTGGAGACCATATTGAAAAAGAGGAAGCTGCTGGTCCATAATCTACTCCAAGTTTTGTAGGTTGTTTAATCGAACCTTTAACAAATGATATATTTTCATAGGTTTCTAAAACTTCTCCATCTGCATCAACTTCGACTTGTGACCAAACTTTTATAGTTTTTAATTCATCTTCTACCATATTAGATCCAATAGTTATTTGATCACCGTTATTAAAAGTCACCCCATTTAATTTAGGATCTGATCCATCAATAGTATATCTACTATCTAATAGTGTAGTTCTATAATCTAAATCTATATTTAATGTTATTGTTTGAGTTGTTTCAAAATATCCACCTGCTGGATCTGTTGAAAGCACCGCTGGCTGAGCCCAATCTGGATTTCTATCATAAGATGTTCCATTTTCAACCCATACTTCTCCACTTGCTGAAAAATCTCCCATTGTATTAGTTGGGCTTCCCTGAGCATCTTTAAATAAAAAACTTGCTGAACTATCCCCTTCTAAAGTTACTGAATACCAACCTTCACCAGTGGAATTCATCAATACACTTGCTGTCCATTCAGTTGGAGGATTAGCCACTGTATTCCAATAATGAATATAAGCACATGCCCAATCAGTTGGTTTTCTAAAGTGTATTGTTGTATCAGTTACCGCTTCATCATTTCTAATAAAGGTTTCCGTTTTTGTTGTTGTTCCTTCAGTATTAGTAGCTGTCGCTTCTAATATTCCTTCTTGTCCTTCTGTTAAATATTCTGAAACTAATATTGAAGTTCTATCCGAACTTATAGTAATTGGTTGTCCAGCAAATAATATCTCCTTCGAAGAAATATTTTCACCAGTTATATCTACAATTATACTTTCTGAACCTTTTATATCTCCACCTTTAGGTGTTATAGAAATCGAAGGTGCACTAGGACCTACTGGATCAGCATCATATGCCGTTCCATCACTTGTTATCCAGATGTCATTGGTTACCACAAAATTAGTAGTTTCTATTGCTGTTGTTACACCAGTTTTATCAAATTTTTTATCCCAATTACCATTTTCATCCTCGATGCCATTATTAAATAAAAACTCAACTTCTGTACTATCAACTGTTTTTTTATACCATCCGTCTCTATAATTTTCGAGATCTCCTGGAGGTGCAGCTAAGTCAGCAGTATCCCAAACATCAGGGGTGGTCAAATCTGAATTATACCATATCCAAATTGCTCCCCAGTCAGAAGGTTTCTGAACATGAATTGCAATCCCATTTTGTTGTTCTAATATTTGTACACTATGCGTTTGTATTATTCCATCTCTAAAAGCTTCAACTATTATACTTCCAGAAGATATAGCACTTACAGTTCCGTTATTTACAGTTCCAATGCTTTCATCATTACTTGACCATGTAATTCCATCTGTAGATTCACTTCCATCAGTAAATATAGCTTTTGCAGTTAAATTTATAGTTTCTCCCACATAAACTTCTGTTGGACCAGATATTTGTATACTTTCAATTACATTATTTATAGGTTCTTCTTTATTAAAATTTCTTGCTAATATAACAAAATCAAGTAAATCTATGGATCCATCTGGATTAGATAAACTATATATATCTTCCCAATCTTGATCTGTCCCTTTTGAAGATGGATAAATATCATATACCTCTTCATAAATTCCATCTGAAATTTCACTTGAATATTTATCAGCAAATAAAACCAAATCATTCAAATCAACAATTTTATCCGCATTAAAGTCTCCTAGTAAAATATTTGAATCGTTTTCAGAAGCTTTCTTTATAACTTTTTTGCTCTCAAACTCTAACTCTTCAAATTCTTTTATCTCTACTACTAAACCCTTTTTTGATTGTTCTATCGTTCCTATTTCCGAACCTTTCTTAATCGTCTTTTTACCAGCTAATATATACTCATCGTTATTTATATCTAATTGTAATATGTCATCTTCTTTAGACATAAATTCTCCGTTGCTAGTTTTTAATTTTAAACCATCAAAATCTCTAAGAGTTATAACGGAAACTTTATCACCATTTCTTATAAGTTCAACTCCTATTCCTTTATCTGATTCCTTTTCTGAAAAACATCCTCCTAGCGCAAATATCAAAGTCAGTAAAATCAAACCAAAACTTTTTTGCAACCCTCTCTTCATATCCCTCACTCCTCCTGTTTTATAAATTAATATTATTTTATAGTTATTGTTCCTCCAAAATTTATATCCGATATAGTTTTATAGTTATTATTTCCATTTTCATCTTTTCCTGAAATTGTAGTCATCTTTGTCATTCTTTCATTTATATAAATATTTTTTACTCCCTCGTTATTATCCAGAACATTCTCAAAAATAAATCTTCCTATTATATTCTTTCCATCTAATATTCTTTCTTCTGATCGTAACGCACTATTAAATTGATATATACCGTCAGAGCTCCATTCTATAGTTAAACCTTTATTCCAAGGAGAATTCAATTCATACCCTACTTTTTTTATTTTCTCTTTATCATAATTTAAAGCAACTGATAACCCTGTTATTTTTTCATTTATTTCTTTTGTATACACAATAACTTCGTAATAATCTCCCTCATCAAAATTAAACTTTTTTGAATCAAACACATTTTCAACCTGATTAAGTATCTCCCCATTTTCAATTTGCAACTTATTAACCTTTAAATAAACACTTCTAGATGGTATCTTTATATCTTCTTGTTTATCATCTAAATTTGTTTCATCTCTAATGTCTTCCACTGCTTCTTCTTTAATTATATCTTGATCTTCTTGAAATATACATCCGACACTCAAAAAAGATATTACCAATATCATTAATATTATACGCTTCATATCCCCCTCCTTATTTGTTCGTTTTTAATATATATAGTTTTTTTATGAACTTGAATGATTTATTTATACACACTATAGTTATTATATCATATTATTTAGTTTTTTCCAAGTTTTTTTGCTTATTTTTTAATCTTTTCAGGTTAAACTTTTAGTTCTCTATATTTTAAAGATAATTATTAAAAAACCCTTAGAGCCAAACTCTAAGGGTTAAATATCATTTTTTATTTAATTTGCTTTTTCCATAACTATTACTCCACTACTCCACTTTTTTTCCTACAAACAGTCTTTCTATTAATTTATAATTTTTAAATCCAACTAAGTCTATCCCCCAACACCCTAACCTTTCTGTTTATAAACTTTATCAGGCCTATCATACATTGTTTTTCTTTTTATATTCTGATCCAACCACAAAAAGGTATTTGCCTCCTCTTTTTTGAAATTTATTTTTTACTGTTCCTCTAATACAATAAATGAATTATCAGAAACATCCACACTATAACTTCCAGAAGAGATATCTACCAACTCCTCTGAATAAGTTCCATTAGCGCTATCTGGAGTAACTTTTCTATAAGTTCCAGAAGGTATTCCTGTAAATTCATATGAATATCCAGCACCTTTTGTCATTGCCACATACGCTATCGCTGAACCTGCATCTCTTTTAAATATTGCCTGATCGCCTTCCATAACTATATCTATTTGTTGCCCTTTTTGCAAAGCTTCCGAAGAGCGTCTTAAGTGATTTAGCATTTTAAGGTGCTTTGCTAAATCTGGTTGATTATTTTTTACATAATTAATTCCCTCCGACCCTAACATCCACCTTGCTACAACATCTTCTTTTTCTGTAGTTGTAATATAGTGCGGCCACGAAGAGTACAAGAGTTCTGTTCCGTAAAACACCACTGGTATTCCTCTAAACAGGTAAATATAAGTTAGATTATTCATATACTGCTCTTTACCCATTATACCATTCGCTCTAGTTACATCATGATTATCAACAAAAGTTGCAAGATATGTCGGATCATATTTTCCAGACGCATCTCCTTGACTACCAGCTATTCTCTGCCAACTATTCTCGTTTTCAAATCCTCTCTCTCCCTTGAATACTGCTCCCATCCAACCAGGGAAATCCATTGAAGAACCGTGAAGATCCAACATATGAAAAGTTTTATTTTCGCCATTTTTATAAATCAAATCAAGGGCTGCTGTTCTATCTCCAGTCCAAGCCTCTCCGCACATATAAAAATTATCATTACCAAGGCTTCTTGCATGTGCATCCATCTCTTCTGTAAAATCTTTCCAAAAACCTGCACTCATATAAGCAACAGTATCAATTCTAAATGCATCCACCCCATGATCAATGAACTTTTTGTACACATTATAGAGATGTTCTCTTGCATTGTTTGTTCCATTTTCATTAAAATCTAGTAAATCAATTAACCAAGTTCCTTTTGTGCTTGCATAACTAAAGAACCCATCAGGGCTACCCTCTTCTCCTGTATAATACGGATCTTGCGTCTCCCATATCCATGTTTGTCCATCCATTATTATCTCTTGTCGTTTTTCAAATATTTTAGCTTCTTGAGAAACAGCATTTGGATGTCCGTGATTCACAACTATGTCAAGCATTAATTTCATATCCCTCGCATGAAGAGCATCTACCAGTGCATCAAAGTCTCCCCAACCATCATCATCTTTCCCCGATGAATGTAAATGTGGATCTATTTGATCGAAATCATATCCCCAATATCCGTGAAATGCTGACGCAGAATAATAATCACCACCATTTCCAGTTATGGTATCATTAGGATCATAAATATGTCTCCCTTCTGGTTGTTTCACCACCGGCGTTATCCATATTGCAGTAAATCCAAGCTCTTGAAGGTAGTCCAGATTATTTATTATCCCTTTAAAATCACCGCCATGGTAATATGATAAAGGTCCTGTTTTACTTGAGTTTGTATTATATTTATCCTCTTCTCCATTTGGCAAGTATTCATCTCCCCAAATATTATTATTCGTTGAATCACCATCAGCAAACCTATCCGTCATCATAAAGTATACTGTCTCTTCTCGGAAATCCCGTGGAACATTTACATCACCTATATAATATACAAACTCCTTTATTGTTGTGTTTCCAGAAGCGTCAACCCCTAAAATATTTATTCTAGTTTTACCCTCTTCCAAAGAGATCTCCTGTCCAGTATAAAGGTAGTTTAACTCCTCAATTGGTTCAGTTCCATTTACTGTATAATAGATATTTGGATCGCTATCCTCATTATCGGTTATATTAAATTGAACAACTTTAGAACTTTCATATGTTCCCGCTTCCAAAGTTGATTCTATAACTGGATCAGTTACATCTTTGTTTAGCAAAAAAGTATAACTGTATATCTCATTATTTCCATCAGCATCTATTAGATAAACTTCTAATTCTAAATTTTCAGATATTTGAATATCCTCCCCTTGATATTTAGTACTACTACCAGAAGGAGTTGTCCCATCTATTGTATAATAACCTACTGGAGTATCATCACTATTATCTATTATATTTAAACTTACTATCCCTGGGTTACCTTCATAATAGATATCATAGGTTGTACTATTCAAGTCAACCGTTTTATCTGGAGCCGGCAATACAGACAACTCTGGAGCTGTTGTGTCTTTTTCAGGGTTCAAGTTATACCACTCTCCGTTATAATACCAATACTCTCCCTTACCCTCTCTTGATAGATCATTCGTCTTACCAGACCAATCATCTCCACCATTCGGTCTAAATACTAAGTTTACAGCTGTTTCCATATCAAATTCAAAATATTTCCAACCATCACCTTGGTCTATCAACTCATTTACTACTTTTTCATATTGACTACTCGCAGTTCCCCAAGAATAAACATAACTATAGTCCTTTGCATAAACTTTTATTCCATCAAAACTATTTATATCACTTATTGTAACTATATGTTCTGAATACTCATTACCTTTTTGAGCTTTTATAGTTGCTGTTCCAACTTTTAATCCTGTTACAGTTCCTAAACCATCCACTGTAGCATAATCAGTATTTGCACTTGTCCAAGTTACTGATTCTACTGAACTATCTCCATTACTATATATCACAGTAGCTTCTAAGCTTATATTACCCCCAACATTTAATTCATTTTCTCCAGATATCTCTATAGAAGTCACATATACCTCTTCATCTGGAGCAACTTCTCCATAATTTTTTGCAAATATCACAAAATCCAATAGATCTACTACCCCATCAGGATCCGAATACGAATATATATTACTCCAGTCACCTGTCCCTTTCTGAGCTGGAAACATATCATATTCACTACTATATCCTATATCACCACTAACAGAACCAAAAATTTCAGAAAATAGATTTAAATCTATAAGCTCTACCTCTTTATCATTATTAAAATCTCCTAAAAGTCTTTCACCGGACCTTTTTTGAACAATATTTCCATCTAAATCTTCAACAATATCTCCTAACATATACTCTGTATACCTTCCCTTTATCTTAAAGATTTGGTCGCCAGCTTCCAACTTTTCTTTAGAAACTATAAAAATTCTATTCGCTTTTACTATTTTATAATTATCACCAGAATCAACTTCCCCTATATTACCTTCTGAAAAAGAAATCTCCAATCCATGTAAATCTTTATTTGCAGTAAATTTAGTCCATCCATTTTTATAAGTACTCTTTATATAATTTTTATCCACCTCTTCATCAAAACACCCAGTCATAAATAGAGTTAATATAAAAACTAAAAATAGTGTAACTTTTATTTTTCTCATAACCAATCCCTCTCTTTCTAATATCTAACTTAATTCTTATATAACACTGTTTATGTACCTTCTCATCAATACGAACCTGGTACAACTATTCCAATAACATTAAAATTTATACCAAAAGCTGTAACTTCCCATCCTTCATCGCGAGCAACCTCACCACCTTCTCTCTTAATAAATATCTGAGCACCTAAAAACTTATTTTAGACCAGGTAGATTTTAAAAAACTACTCCACACCTAACAGGAATGCCCTCTCTATTCTTATTTGTTCTTTTTTTGATAAACTTTAATATTTTGAAATCTAATTATAAAAAGACCCTTAGATCCGAACTCTAAGGGTCTAAAATTATTTTTTATTTAATTTTTTCTATAAGTATTACTCCATTTTCTCCTGTAAATTCCACGATGCCACCTTCAACAATATCAACTTCATCATTATAAGCATTCCGCAATGAAGCTCCATCTAAAAACACTCCACTTACATCTATTTCTGTTAATCCATCAGATATAGCCACGACAACTTTATTTTGAAAGCCATCTCTATTGAAAACCCTACTAAAAGTATATGGTTCTGAATTTAAAATATTATGATCTCCAGCACCAACCGCTACATTGTCTCTTCTAAACTGCCCCACTTTCTGCCAATGATCTAAAACTATTTGATCTATATTATTCCAATCCATAGAAGATCTATTTCCTTGAGTTCCATCAGATAAACCATTACCTGCAACTCTTCCAATTTCATCCCCATAGAAAATTTGAACTCCTCCTGGAAGTAATAATAAATTAGTACCTCCATCTACGAGATTAGATCTATCATATAATTCAGTGTCATGTTGCGATATATAACTTAAAACGTTCCATTCAGGATCACTATTCAATGTATCAGCATAAACAGAATAAGTCCCTTCCATCTCAGATGGCGAACTATATGCAGGTCCTCCACCGCCTTGCCCTTGAAAATTAAAGTTTATCATCGAAGAAAATCCATAATCTGGATAATGACTTTTTCCTATACCGTGTCCCCAATCTTCACCAGTCATCCAAAAATCATCTCTCCAAGAAGAACTTTCTTTATTAGGATTATCGTTCCTCCATTCCCAAAGAGCATCATTAGATTTCAAATATAATTCTTTCCAACGATCAGCAGGTATATGTTTAGCTGTATCTATTCTAAATCCATCAATACCAAATTCTCTTACCCAAGATGATATCCAATTAGTTAAATATTCAGCAGGAGAAGCATCTAAATTTTGTCTATATTCTTCTGCAGCAGGCACAACCCATTCAGTATTGTTTGTTCCAGATTGATCCCATTTATTATCTAATATTGTCGGAACACCTACAGAAGATGTATCATCAAGCCCAACTTTTAAATCTGGAAGGCCATACAACATCCTAACATCACCATTAATTTCATATCCCGGCATTTCAAGATCTTCTGAAATTCTAGCATAAACCCATTCAGGTCCCCACCATTTCGCCCAATCACTTTCACTCCCACCAGTCATATAATCAGGAGCATCATGCCAAGTTTGACTAGAAGAAGGAGTCCAACTACCATCTATCCCTTCCAAAGAACCAAATCCAAATTCATCCATATCTTTAACTGTATGATAACCAGCATGATTCATAACTATGTCCATAACAACTCGTACCCCTTGACTATGAGCAGTATCCACAAAATTTCTCATGTCTTCTACTGTCCCCATATTTTTGTCAACCATCGTCCAATCAAGAGGATAGTAACCATGATAAGCATAATGAGCAAAATCTCCATCAGCTCCTCCACCTACCCATCCATGTATCTGTTCATATGCCGCAGTTATCCAAATCGCATTTACTCCTAATTTTTCAAAATATCCTTCATTTAATTTTTCAGTTAACCCGGCTAAGTCTCCTCCATGAAAAGTTCCAACATCATTGCCCCAAGCATCTAATTGCGGCCTGCCATATGAATTATTATTAGTGGAATCTCCATCATTAAATCTATCCGTCATTACAAAGTAAACTGTTGCATTATCCCAAGTAAAATCTAATGTTAAATCATCATTTCTTATATAAGTTTTAACAGTATTTTCCGTACCTTGAGGATTAGAAGCAGTTACCGTCAACTCCCCTGTTTGTCCATTTTCCAAAACTTCACTTACTTGAAAGCTATAATTTGGAGATTGACTTATCAATTCTCCATTAATTTGAATACTCACATCAGTTAAATCTGGTCCCATAATATCAACATTGACAGTTCCATCTCCCCTTATTTCTCCACCGCGAGGGTTTATTTCTATTAACGGAGCCATTGGATCATCAGGATTTTCTAAATACCAATTTTCACCATCATACCACCTATCAATGGCTTCAGTTACAACTTCACCTGAACCATTAAACATAATATGTAAGTCTTCAGTAAGAAGAGTAATTTCTTCCCCTTCATGAACAGTCCCAGGTTTAGAAGCTATGATATTTTCAGGGATATTATAAACATACCAATCTATAGTATCTTGAACCCTTTCCATTTCAGGACGCCCTGTCCAAGTATATCCCATTTCTTCTGATATAGCATACCCATCATTGGCTTCCCAAATCCATACATCCGGAATTCCACTTGATTTATAATAAATATTTATACCACTTTCTTCCTCTTTTTTGATAACCTCTATTTCAACACTATCTTTAAGGCCACTTTCACTATGAGTCGCTTCAATAGTAGCAAATCCAGAACTTCTTCCAGTAACTGTCCCAAAGTCATAACGAACCGTCGCCACCAACTCATCCGAAGAACTCCAAATGGATCCAGCTTCACTTGACGAACCATCAGAGTAATACGCAGTAGCCACCAAACTAAGCTCTGCCCCTTCTTTAACTCGGGTTTCTCCTGTCACTTCATATCTTTCTACTACTTTTACACTAGGTACTTTTTTGTTAAAATTTCTCCCAAATATTATAAAATCATGTAAATCTATTTTAGAATCAGGGTTAATAGTCGAATAAATTTCTCCCCAGTCTCCCGAACCTTTTTGAGATGGATAAATATCGTAACTAACATTATACGAGCCACCATAAACGCTAGAAAACATACTCAAATCTTCAACATCTACAACATCATCCCCATTAAAATCGCCTAATAATTTATTCTCTATTTCTACTCTTTTTGATATCTTTTGATCTTCGCCTAACTTTTCTTCTTCTAAAACTTGGATTTCCAAAGCTTTTTTCAATCCATCAATCCTTAATATCTCAACACCTTTACTTATTTTTTCTCCAGTTAATACTATTTTAGTTGAATTTTTCAGACGTTTAATAAAAAAAGTGTAATCCGAATTAATTTTTTCTTCATTTTCCAACACATCATTAACTTCCAAAACTATCCCATCTAATTCATTTATATTTTTAACAGACAGAACCTCTTCTTCCACTCTCTCTAACTTAACTCCATACCCTTCATCTCCATATTCCGTTTCCAATTCATCATTTTGCCCCAAACAACCTGTAAATATAACTAACATAAACCCCATCAATAATAAAATACCTTTTTTTGACATTTTCCCCTCCTATTTTTTTCTTTTATCAATTCTTATTATACCAATATATTATAAAATTATACCATGTATTTGTTCTTTTTACAAGTATTTTGTTTGTTTTTTGCTCATTATTGTTTATTTTTACTCTTTTAAAACCTAAATAATACTCATTTATAATAATTTATTTTCAATTTTTAATTCTTCATTATTCTAATTTAACTTTATATATAAAAAAATGAACCTGGAGATAAACTCCAGATTCATTTTTTAACCATCTCTATTGCTCCCATAGGGCAATAATCTATACATTTTCCACATCCAGTACATAATTTTTCATCTACATAAGCTAATCCTCCACCTAACATAGCCATAAGTCCCTTTGCAGTACTCTTATCTTGAGATATCGCATCTACAGGACAAACTCTTCTAGCAGGACACGCTGGAGAAGAATCACATAAACCTTTTTTGACTTTTGCTACTTGTGTCACTTTACACCTCCATATTAAAACATTATTATATGATAATCTATTTTACCATGTGTACTTCTCCTTGTCAATGAATATTATTTTTTTAAGTTTACCTATTTTTTTGGCATATTATATTGTTAATCTTTTTTTCCATATAAATTCAATAACAAAAGGTATTCATTTTTAGTTTATTTAACTACAAACATAACCAAAAAATTAAGGAGATGGTTAATTGAAGAATATTTTATATTCGAGAAACAGCAAATAAAATCTCCAATGAAAAATTAAAATCAGCTTAACTGAAATTATTAGAAATAGATAGGCGTACATTTAAATTCGAGATTTACAAATGTGAAAATTAAACTTGATAATCAAAAAATAAAATGCTAGAATTAATATAGGAATGAAAAAAGTATAAAAAAATGGTATGGATTTTATTTCACTTATTTTAATTAAACTAAAGGAGGGTAATAATGGACAAAAAAATGAAAAAGTTATTCAAAAAAGCAGAAAAGAGTGAAGAATTAGCTAAGAGAATTTTCAACTGTGAGTCATCCAATGATTTAAAACTAACAGCTTCTGAAGCAGGAATAGAAATGACCATAAAAGAAATAGAAGAATCTTCGAAGGAGCTTGTTGAAGAATTAAAAAATCTAAACGAAAGCGATTTAAATGATTACCTTGATAATCCACCTTCTGGATTAGTTGGAACCACTGCATTATCTGCAGTAGGTGCAGGAGGAGCAGTTATCGGATCTGGAGGAGCAGTCATTGGAAGTGGAAATGGAGTTATCGCTTCTGTAATTGATAAAAAACTTCAAGAAAAAGTTGATCCAAAAATACATACTCATATCATAAAAAAATTAGAAAAATGGTATAGTTAAAAAATCTAAAAAGAAGAGATTTTAAGTATCTCTTCTTTTTAGATTTTTTGTTATAAATATTTGTTATAAATATTTTTTTACTTGACAAATATAAAAATAAAGAGTATTATATTACTGTGTTTGAATGTCGTTCATAAAATAAATAAGGTTCATGTTATAGTTTTTAAAACTTTAAAAAGGAGGATTTAATGAAAATAATCATACTTTATGCCACTAAATATGGCACAACTGAAAAAGCTGCATCTTTTTTGAAAAAACAACTTCCTAGTAATACTGATATAATTAATCTAACCAATTACAAAAAAAATATTAATCTTGAAGATTATGACCTAATTATTGTAGGTGGATCAATATATGGCGGAAAAATCCAAAAAAGTATATCTAATTTTAGTATTAAAAATAAATCACAATTATTAGATAAAAAATTAGCTTTATTTTTATGTTGTGGTAATGAAAAAGAACTAAATACTCAATTCAATAATTCTTTTGATAAAGATCTTTTAGATCACGCCTTTAAAAAGGAATATTTTGGATATGGATATAATTTTAAAAAAATGAATTTTTTCTTTAAATTCATAGTAAAAAAAATGGCAAACATACAAAAAAGTACTTATAATATAAAGTATAAGAATATTGAAAAATTTTCTCAAAATATAATGGAGGTTAACTAATATGAAATTAATTGTTTTTACCTTGATTTTATTTATACCCGTTTCTTTTATTTCTTATTCCCGGACTATAAAATCAACTTTTTTGAATGAAATTAATTCTGAATTTAATAATACCAGAATATCTAATGATATTTTTACCCAAAACGAAATTTCGACTTTACCAGATCCCATTAAAAGATATCTTAGTTATTCAGGATTTGTCGGAAGAAAAAAAATGGCAAATGCTAAGATAGTTTTCGAAGATGTGGACTTTAAAAGAGGTCTTGAAAAACAGTCTCCTATGAAATTAACTAGCATTCAATATAATTTTGTAGATAACCCCTCTAGAATCGTGTATCTTCATTCTAGAATTATGGGATTAATTCCTTTTGAAGGTAGAGATAAATATCAAAATGGACAAGGAGCAATGACAGGTAAACTTCTTAAATTTATACCTTTGTTTGATGTAAAAGATTCAAATATGAAACAATCAGCACTTGTAACTTTTTTGTCAGAAACTCCCATTATCCCATCAGCTTTTTTTAAGGATTATATAAATTTTGAAACTATAGATAAAAATAATGTTAAAATTATAATGACCCATAGAGGATTAACGGTAAGTGGTATTTTAACTATAAATGATGATGGAAAAATAACTAAATTTTATACAGAAGATAGATATATGGACCAAGGAGATGGTAAAGCAAAAAAGAATCCTTGGACTGCTAAATTTTTAGAATATAAAAATTTAAATGGAATAAAGACTCCATCTAGAATACAAGGTATTTGGAATTTAAAAGATCAAGATTTTGTTTACTTCGATGGATATATCTCAGAGTTAAAATATAATGTCAAAAAAGGAGATAAATAATGAAAACTCTTATTAAAATTTTAGCTGGTGCTTTTATAATTTTCTTATTAATCTCATTTTCTGGAATTTTTTATCTAAAAAGAGGATTAGATGAAGGGAAGAATCTGAAAATTAACTCTATAAAGCTTGCTTCTATTAAAGATGGAAAATATACAGGGGAATATGAGAAAGGAAGATGGAAGAATAAATTAAGTATTACCATAAAAAATAATGAAATAACAA
>JBNJFI010000013.1:2290-4634 GCA_051746725.1 Fusobacteriota bacterium | reverse complement strand
ATTTCTTATTTTTCTAAAATCATATCTTTATATTCTTCTAAAGTTGGGAATCTCCCCAATACTGCGCAACATGCCGCTACTAAAGAGCTTCCTAAATAAGTCTTAGCATCACTAGGTCCAACTCTTCCTTGATAATTTCTTGTAGTTGTGGTAATAGCTGTAGACCCTGATCCTATTCTTCTTTTGTTTCCCATACACAATCCACATGTAGACATTATAACTATTCCCCCAGCTTTTATAATCTTCGGAGTAGCTCCATCTTCAAATAATTCAACAGCAATATCTTCTGCTGCTGGACTTATTACAAAGTTAACTCCGGGATCCACTTTTTTGCCATCTACTACTCTACTTGCCCCTTTAATTGAATCAAATTCTCCTCCAACACAACTTCCTATAAAAGATTCATCAACTTCAACTCCAGAAACTTCAGACAAAAAAGCTACATTATCTGGATGATGAGGTTTAGCTACTATTGGTTCTTTGTATTCATCTAAATTTATTTCCAACTCAGCATCATATTCTGCACCTTCATCTGGTTTTAAAAACATAGGATTTCCTAAGTATTCTTCAAATGCTTTTATTGTATTTTGAACCGATCTTGAATCCGCATCAGGTCTATTTTTTAAATACTCTAAATCTGTTTTTAGATTTTCTAAAACTGTTTCATCGGCAGCTACAATTCCCGCAGATGCTGATCTTTCAGCAACAGCATTTGTTAATATATATTTATCTTCTGGTGACAAATTTTCTACACCGTACATTTCTATTATTTTACCATTATATATCCCTTTTCCTAGACCTTGCTTTTCCGCTTCCATAACTAACATAGAAACCATATCTCTAGCAGTCATACCAGGTTGTAATTCTCCTTTAAAATCAACTTTTACCACTTCATCTAAAACCATATCCATTTTTCCATATTTCATACAACTTGCAACTAAATCAGAAGCTGCTGGAAAGGCAATTCCCCTTGGAGTTCTAGTATGAGAATCTCCTCCTACTATAATATCTGTAGGTAGTACAAATCTATTTCCAATTGTGTGGATTATTCCCTCTCCACCTTTTAGACCAACTCCACCTTTTTCTCTAGTGAAGTCAACCAAAAATTTCTGAACATCTCTATCTTGTGACGTTGGAGCCTCACAAGTATGACACAATGATTGTATCACAAAATCAGCTCCAAATTGTCCTCCAGCCATTGTTTGATATTCATCCATAGTCATCGGTCCTGTTGTATCCTGCGAAAAAACACCTCTTACCTTAACTGTCATCTTTTCCCCAGCTTTAGCAGTTGTTTTTCCATCAATTCTATTATAAGCTACAATCTTTTCAGCTAAATTCATAGGTTGATCTTTTTTGTCGTCCTTCAATTTAGTTGGAACATATGATCTATCAAAATCAATATCATTTTTATCTAAATAATCAATTGCCCAAATTTGTAATTCTTTTCCAGCACTATAATTATTGACCCCTCCAGCTGCAATTTTTTCCTTTTCTAGGTCAGCTAGCTCTTTAAATTTTATCTCTTTTTTGCCATTAATCATTAACTTAGTATTTTTCATATCTACTTTAAGTTCATCCGATTCTTTAATGTCATCTGTATCACAAATTATAGGTAATATTCCAGATGAAACCAAAGAAGCTTTAAATATCGGAGCCATAGATTTTGCTATAACAACTCCACCTTTTTTGTTTTCTGGCTCTCCAGCTATCTCTTTCCCTATTACTTGCAATACTGTATATGTTGCAGATTTTCTAGAAGATCCTTCCCCAAAACCTTCTCCTCCAACAATAAATACATTTTCATTTTTTTTCTTTAAATTTTCAAGTCTATCTTTAAAATCAGCCTCATCAGGACGACCATCCATTATAAAAGTTGCATGTAATGGTTTATCAGTTCTAGAATCAGCATTTTTACTTGGAGATAGATGTCCAGTTGTAATATAGTCACCAGTTTTTATTGAAACCCCTTCATATTTATCCTTTAAATTCCAATTTTTAGCAAACTCTTTTTCTCCCCAACTTTTTATTAATTCTTTTATCGCATCATCTTCTTTTGCTAAATCAGATATTTTATCAAATTCAACTTTATTAATCAAAACAGTTTCTTTTAAAGCATCGATAACTTCTTTTTTGAAAATCCCCTCTTTTATAAGTTTTATAAATTCTGGAACTGAAGCCCCTCCATTCATATTTATCAAAATGTTTAAGGCTTCTTTCTTAGATATATAATCTGATTCTAATTCACCTTTTATTATTTTATATAAAAAGCTTGCCTTTTTATAACTCGCAGGAAAAGTTCCTCTAGGCACTTCATTTTTTATTCTATCCAATAAAAATTCAT
>JBNJFI010000013.1:0-2190 GCA_051746725.1 Fusobacteriota bacterium | reverse complement strand
TAAAAATTCATACTCTTTTTCTAAATCACTTTTATTTTCTTTAATTAAAATTTCAAAAAAGTTTTGTACTTCCTCTTCTGATAAAGGTCTTGGTTTTAAATCATAAGCCTTCGCTCTTTTTTGCGCTCTTTTTTTATAATTTTCTAAAATTTCCATTATTCCCTCCTAGATTTTGTATTATTTTATTAGGTACATTATACTATATATACACAAAAAAAACAAGAGAAAGCCAGAATTGACTTTCTCCTTTAGTATGTAAATTTATATTATTCTTAGTTTTTATCTTTTTTCTATTTTATCTTTACCTGTGTTTTTAGCTTCATATAATCCTTCATCTGCTCGTTTTATAATAGTTTTTGTAGTATCTCCAGGTCTATATTCTGTAACTCCGCCACTTATAGTGATTCTCAAGCCATTTTCCTTTAAATCCGCTGAACTTATTTTCTTTCTTATCCTATTGGATATTTTTTCTGCGATTTTCAGATCAATGCCAGAAAAGATAACTAAAAATTCTTCTCCTCCATACCTTCCTGCCATATCCAATCCCCGAATACTATTTTTTAATTCCAAACTTATTATTTTTAAAACTTTATCTCCCACTTGATGTCCATAATTATCGTTTATCCCTTTAAAATCATCTACATCACACATCAAAATACTAAACTCGCTTAAAATTCCCTGTTTAGCCTTTATGATCCTATTTTCTAGTTTTTCATATATAGTTTTATGATTATATAAATTTGTCAATCCATCCATTTTAGTTTTTCTCAATAACTCAATATTCTTTTCTTCCAATTCTAAGGTTCTTTCCTTTACTTCGTTTTCAAGATTCAGATTCATCACTCTTAATTTACTTAATAAATTTTCTTCTCGGTTCAAAGCCATTGCAAATTTTCTGCTTAAATATATTGATTGCAATATCAAAAATAAAAGTAAGGTTCTATAAAATATTGGGGTATTATCAATATAAAAATCAATAACCAAAATATCGTGTATCATACCAATAAACATGATCATGAAAGCTACCATAAATAGCAAAGATCCTTCAACTTTTTCCAAAAATAACTTACCAATCATAAATACAATATATAATCCAACTAAAACTGAAAATACCTGATAAAATTTTAAGGTTTTAGTATAGTATCTTTCTGGTAAAATTAAAACTGCTGTGGAAAATATTAAGGAAAAAGTAATTATTCCTTGATTGATTTTTTTAGGAAATTCATCTCTATACAGAGCCCATATGTATAGAGTAAATACAGCTATACCAATGTAAAATGTAAAGAATTCTATTCTAATCATAATTCCAGACTCAAATCCAATTGTAGCACCTAAATCTAACATAGTAGCCATTCTTAGCAACATTAATAAGGAAAATAAAGCAAAGTATAAATTAGAAACACTCTCTCTTCTAAATAAAAAAATTACTAAATGATATATCCCTGTTATTAAAATTGCTCCTATTATAAAATAGTTAATTTTTATTTCTTCTGTATCTTTTTCTCGCAATATATCCTCTCTTGATAATTTTATCGTATTGAGTATATTAAATTTTCTATTTAAGTTATATTTCCCATATATTATTAAATCAACCTTTTTTGAATAAGATATGAAATCCACTAATTTAAAAGGATCCTTATATCTAGATTCAAAATTTTCTACCTTATCACCATTTATTACCACGTCATATTCTTCGTCTATTCTTGGAGTCTTTAGAGCCAGCTTCATGTTATTTTTCGGAAGAATTATTTTGGTATATATTGTACCATAACCTTGTAGCTCATCTTTTTCTAAATCCTCTTTATACTTTTTCTGTTTTAATTGAGATAGCTCATTTTGAGTCATTTTATTTCCTGGATATATTTCCCATTCTCCATTAAGCGTAATTATTTTTCCATCTTCAAAAGTGCAATCTCTTAGATCCAAAACTCCTTTTTTTATTTTATTTACGTCTTGATTTAAATTCGTATCTTTCATATCTACTAAATTAAAATATAAAATTCCAGACATAAAAAACGCTAATATAATTAAAATCCTAGATTTTGAGATCATAATATCACCACCCTTAACTTAGTATAGCACTAAGATTCTTTCAAGTCAATTTTTTTTAGTTTTATAATGTGTTTTTCTTTAGTCTTATTTCAGACATAAAAAAAGGAGATCCAGCGACCTCCTTTTTTTATCTTTTTA
>JBNJFI010000012.1:22323-35347 GCA_051746725.1 Fusobacteriota bacterium | reverse complement strand
ACCATATATATCTATTGTTGTCAAATTTTTTTCTAATCTTTTTTGCCTTTTTTTATTTCTACAACCTTTCCTTGCCTTTTGCACATGTTTTGCACATGCGCAACCCTTTATTTAACTTGCTTTGTTAGTTTTGTATGTGGAAAAGTTAGTTCAACTTAATTCTTCCTTTATTACTTCTGAAATTTCTTTAGCTACTTTCTTAATTTTTTTCTCATTTTCTCCTTCTGTCATAACCCTTATCTTAGGCTCAGTTCCTGAAGTTCTTACTATTATTCTACCTTTGTCTTTTAACTCTTTCTTTTTAGATTCTATTATATTTATTATTTTAGGATTATTTTTCCATTGTTCTTTTTTGCTTTTATCTACTATAATATTAATTAATGTCTGTGGGTATTTAGGTATCGCTTTTGCCAGTTCACTTAATTTTTGTTTTTGATTTTTCAATATAGATACTAATTTAAGAGCAGTCAACATACCGTCACCTGTTGTATTATAATTAGCATTTATTATGTGACCTGATTGCTCCCCTCCTAAGTTAAGGCCCTCCTCCTTCATTTTTTCTAAGACATATCTATCCCCAACTTGCGCTCTTAATAAATCTATTCCATTATCTTTTAGATATTTTTCAAATCCCATGTTACTCATAATTGTGGTTACCACTGTATTTTTATTTAATTTGTTTTGCTCTTTCAAATCTTTTGCTAATAAACCAATTATTTTATCTCCATCAATCTCATTTCCTTTGTCATCAATAGCTAGAAGCCTATCAGCATCTCCATCAAATGCTAATCCTAAATCTGCTTCATAGCCCAAAACAACTTTTTTCAAAATATTCATGTCCGTTGATCCGCACCTCACATTTATATTCGTTCCATTAGGTTTATCATTTATCGCTACAATTTCAGCTCCAAGTTCATAAAATACCCTAGAGGCAATTTTATATGCAGCTCCATTTGCCGTATCTAATATTATCTTCATTCCTTTAAAATTTTTTACACTTGTTACTGCATTTATCAAAAAATCTTGGTAAGTATAATATTGATCTTCATTATATCTGAACTTTCCAACTTTGTCTCCTGCTACTTGCCCTTTTTTGACTTTTTGGATATCATCCATTAATAACTCAAGTTTTTCTTCTGTTTCATCTGATAATTTAAACCCATCACTTCCAAAAATTTTTATGCCATTATCTTTAGCAGGATTATGAGAAGCAGACATCATTATTCCGGCATCTGCATTTAAATATTTGGTTAGATAAGAAACTCCCGGCGTTGGAATAACTCCAACGAACTCTATATTCACACCTAAAGAAGTTAACCCAGCGAAAATAGCTGACCTTAACATATATCCTGATATTCTTGTATCTGTTCCAAATACTATAACAGGGCTCTCGTCATTCCCCTTTCGTTCTTTTAAATAATGTCCCAATGCATATCCCAATCTCATAGCTATATCTACAGTTAAATCTTTATTAGCTTCTCCTCTTATTCCATCTGTTCCAAAATATTTTCTTGCCATTATTATCCCTCTTTCAATTTTGTTTTTCTTTTCATATTAGCTATAGTTTTTATTAAGTTTTTATCTTTCCTGTTTAATATATTATCCGCTACTATACCAACTAAAGCTCCTGAAATAAATCCAAATAATAAAAAAACTATTATGAAAACTAAAATCTCTTTTTCTAATATGTTAATATTTTTAAATAACAAAACATACACTACTAACAATTGGGTTATATTATGTATAACTC
Source organism: Fusobacteriota bacterium (assembly GCA_051746725.1). GTDB lineage: Bacteria > Fusobacteriota > Fusobacteriia > Fusobacteriales > JBNJFI01 > JBNJFI01. Next base: position 33,597 of record JBNJFI010000012.1, on the reverse strand, counting down.
CCGCTAAACTGCTAACTGCAACTAAAGAAAAGATTTTTTGTTTTAATAATATTCCCATAAATATAGAACTCATTAAGCCAGAGCTTATACTAATTATAAAACCTGGAGTTAAAAACGTCCCTACCATTACTGTAAATATTATTATTCTTAATATTACAATCTCTAATCCAAATTTCATTCCATATTGCTTCATCCCTAAAATCGTACTTATATTTGCTAAACCTAATTTTATCCAAGGAAATGGTTTAGGCACCATTCCTTCAGCTAGCGAAAAATAAACTGCCATTAATATTAAGGTTATTTGAAAAGCCATTTTCCTTTTTTTTAAATCATTTTCCTTTGCGATCATAACTTCAACACGAAAGCCTTAGAAGGTCTAGAAAAATCATAATTTTTTTTCCATTTCTCAGGCAGTTCATCTCTAGATATATTCTTAAAGCCTAGGCTTTCAAACAAATTTATCATTTTCTTATTAATAGTCAATCCAAAAACAAAACGTCTATTTTGTTTTTTAGCTTTATCAATTAATGCTTTACAAACTTTTTTAGCCTTTTCTCCTCCTTGATATCTTGGAAAAGTTGCTATCTTCGCTATTTCTGCCCACTCATTATAATCATTTAATTTTCCTACAGCAACAACCGAGCCATCTATATCATATACAATATATTTTTTTATCTCTTTTTCTATTTTATCCTCTGTTATAGGTAATATATTTTTATTTTTCATTTCATTTCTCATTAACAAATATATTGAAGATATATCATTTATTTTAGCACTTCTAATTTTTTCTTCTTCAACTCTTTTAATAAATGTCCCGCATATGTCATATGTCAAAACCTCTTTATATATGTTTCCTGTTTCTCCTTTTAATATTGCACATTCTTTAGTTCCATTATCCATGAGTTTTAAGCTATATTTTAATAGATCCTTTATCTCTTTAGAATTTCTATTATTTTGAAGTAATTTTTTAACATCTTTATAATTTAAAAATTGTACTCTTTTGCCTCCTTTTTTTATTCCATCAATTCCAGAAACAAAATATACTATTTTAGACTTTAAAACTTTCGCTAGTTTTGAAGCAATCTCTTTTTCGTCTATCCTATGGTAATTTCCTCTCTTATCCATTCCAATTGGAGCAATTATCGGTATTTTATTTTCACTAAATGCCCATTTAAAACTTTCATTATCAAACCCATTTATTCCATAGCCATTATTTTCCTTTTTTACAAAAACATCAGTTCCTAAAGAAATAACAGGTTTTAATGAGTTTTTTTTCAGCATACTAGATATCTCCATAATAACATTTGTATTTTCTTTAATCAAAGTATCCATTTTATTATATATAGATTTACCATATCCTAGTACTAAAACAACCTTGATGTTAAAACTTTGCAGTATAATAATATCAGGAATAATTTCTTTAATGTATTTTTTTCCTTTGACCACTAAAATTAAAACATCTCCCTTAAATTTTTCTATATAATGTATTAATTCCATTGTATTCAACAGTTTATCTATTTGCGCCATAATAACCACCTTAATTATAATTTCAATATATTTATATAAAATCCTAGACAAATAATATGTCCAGGATTCTATCATATAATTTTCTATTTTAGGATCACACTTTAAGCTCAGTTTCTATACCTAATAATTCTTCATATTTTTTTATTATAGGATCTATTTCTTCTTTTATAAATTCTTCCGTTTGTTTATCTGCTCTTCCTATGAAGTTTTTAGGATCTAAAATGTCTACTAATCTTTCTTTATCTATATTAAAAGAATTATCTTTTAATACTCGTTCTATTAGATCATTTTTTCTTCCTTCAACTTTTACTTGTTTCCCTGCTTCCATTGAATGAAGTCTTATTTTTTCATGTAATTCTTGACGGTCTCCTCCATTTTTTACCCCTTCCATTATTATATGTTCTGTTGCCATGAAAGGCAATTCTGACATTATTCTTTTATGAATCATTCTAGGGTAAACAACTAAACCATCTAATATGTTTGCCCATATTGTTAATATAGAATCTATTGCCAAAAAAGCTTGAGGTAAAGCTAACCTTTTATTTGAAGAGTCATCTAAAGTTCTTTCAAACCATTGACTTGCTGCAGTAAAGGCAGGACTATCTGCCATTGTAATAACAAATCGACTTAAACCTGCTATTCTTTCACTTCTCATAGGATTTCTCTTATATGCCATTGCGCTTGATCCTATTTGTTTTTTACCAAAAGGTTCTTCTAATTCTTTCAGATGTTGTGCAAGTCTTAAGTCATTTGTAAATTTATGCGATGATTGAGCTATTTCAGATAATAAATTAGCAATCTGACTATCTACTTTTCTATCATAAGTTTGTCCAGATACGCCAAATCTCTTTTTGAACCCTAATTTTTTAGCAACTTTTTTATCTAATTCCTTCACTTTTTCGTGATCTCCATCAAAAAGCTCTAAAAAACTAGCTTGTGTACCAGTGGTTCCTTTAACCCCTCTAAATCTTAAATTTTCTAATCGATCTTCTAACTCTTCAAAATCTAATAATAAACTTTGCAACCACATAGTTGCTCTCTTCCCAACTGTCGTAAGTTGAGCTGGTTGAAAATGAGTAAAACCTAAGGTTGGCAGATCTTTATATTCTAATGCAAAATCTTTTAATCCTTTTATTACATTTACCAATTTCTTTTTGACTAGTTTAAGTCCTTCTTTGATTTGGATTAGATCAGTATTGTCTCCTACATAAGCACTCGTTGCTCCTAAATGAATAATTCCCTTAGCACTTTCTGCTTGAGCTCCAAAAGTATGAACATGTGCCATTACATCATGTCTAAACTCTTTTTCCTTCTTTTTGGCTAAATCATAATCAATATTATTAACATATTTTTTCATTTCAGCAATTTGCTCTTGACTTATATTTAAACCTAGTTCTCTTTCTCCCTCTGCTAAAGCTATCCATAATTTCCTCCATGTAGAAAACTTCATATCTGGAGAAAATATATATAGCATCTCCGATGTTGCATATCTCTCCACTAAAGGATTTACATACTTATTCATTTCCATAAAAACACCCTTTCATCTTTTGTTATAAATTTATCCATTAATTTTTATATCATTTTCATTCATATACTTTTTTATACGTTTGCTATGGTCTCTATCCTCTTTGTTTAATCTGATAAATATTTTATGAAGCTTTGAATCTTTTTTCATATCTAAGAACTCTTGAAAATGTAATTCTCCTGCTGCATTTTCTAATTCTAATGCTTTATTAAAGGCTATTTTTCTAGGAATGGATTCCTTTTCGATTTTTTTTATTAAGCTTTCAATTTTTCCATTGGATTCTTCTAATTTTTCAACTTCTAAAGGTAATAAGTCCGATGGAAAACCATAAAAATTTATAAAGTATTTTTCAATACTTTTAATTAGAGAAGCGTGTCTTACCTCTTCCTTGGAAAGTTCCCAAAAGAACTCTGAGTCCTCTTTAAATTTCTCGCTTAAAATTTCATAAAGTTTAGACATGTTCCATTCTAATTTTATCGCTTCAGACATTAATCTTTTCTTTTTATCCATTATTTATTCACCTTCCTGTTTAGTAAAACAGATATTTTCAAACATTAGAAATGCTCCCTATTTAAGTCATAATTGTTATTATGCTTTAATCAAGGGAGCAATTTATCTTATCTATTACTTTTATATATCTTATAATCCATTGTTGGAAATATATTATCTCTATATTCTATTTCAGATAGCCAATTTTCATCTATCCTATTTTCCTTAAGTTCAAAATATAATTTAAACAATCTATTTATGTGATCTCTTATGTTTTTTTCAGCGTATCCCACCATTGTTCCAGTAAACATAATAAAAGGCCAACAGGAAGTTTGAGCCATCATTAATTCTCTAGCAGCTTGATCTAAAGCTCTTCTTTCTAAATCTGAAGGATTTTCAAATTTATTAGCTAGCTCTATCATTCTTTCTGCTCCTTTATGAAGATGTCTATATATATGTCTATTTGAGCTATCTACCCAAACATCATAATATCCATTAGCTCCCCAACTTGAAGCTGCTGGAGTAACAACCTGATTTTTAGGAGTTTCCTCTAAATATCCAGATGGTGTTATCCCCTCTACAATATCACTTTTGGCCATAGCACGAAATAATTCTTCTAAAAATTTCGGTCCCTCATACCACCAATGTCCATAAAGTTCCGCATCATAAGGTGATAATATTATTGGTTTTCTGTCTTTCATATATTTAGACAGATGTTCTACTTGTTTTTCTCTATTATCTATAAAGTTTTGAGCATGTTCTTTTGCTCTATTAGAAGCTAATTCTGGATCATAAACTTTTTTGGGTTGGTCCCCTTTTTTATCTGTAATAGAGTAATATTTTATTCCCATATTTCTTCTTACTCCATCATCATGTAAATATTCCTTTACATAATCATAAGGAAGATCAAATGCAGCATCTTTATGAAACTCTCTATAAACCCCATCTCCTGGATAACCCATTTCAGAACTCCAAACTTGCTCAGAAGATTCTATATCTCTTCCAAACGCTGCTACTCCTGATTCAGTATAAACAGGAGAATAAATACCATATACAGGTTTTGGATCGCCAAATAAAATACCATGGGAATCAACCATAAAATACTTGATTCCATGTTTTTCTAAATACTCATCTTGGCCAGGATAATATGCACACTCTGCTAACCACATTCCAAGTGGTTCTTTTTGAAATACTCTTTTATAATCAATTTTTGCCATTTCTACTTGAGCGTTAATAGCTTCTTCATAATCTTTCATCGCTGGTAAAAATCCATGTGTAGCTGTAACAGGAATTATTTCTAAATTTCCCATATCCTGGAATTTTTTAAACCCTGTAAGTAAGTTTTTATTATATCTATCGAAATAGTATTTTGCTTGCTCAAAAAAGTTTTTATTATGCTCAGCTACTTTTAAAAAATCAGGTTTAAATTTTAACCTAGTTATCTCTTTTTTACTGAATTCTAACATCTTATTTAAATGATTTAAATATCTATTTTGTAATAATTCATCCTCTAACATATTAACTAAAGTTCCAGACATAGTTAAAGTCATATTCCAAGGAATATTATCCCTGGTTAAACTCTCAAACATATCTAAAAGTGGTATATAAGTCTCAGTAATCGCCTCATATAACCAGTCTTCTTCTAAAAAATCTTCATGTTCTGGATGTCTTACATAAGGTAAATGAGCATGTAATAACATTGATAAATATCCTTTTGACATTAATTACCCCACTTTCTTATTCTATTATATACTACTCTTCATTTCTATCTACTATTGGTGTTATTTTTCTAGCTTCTTCACCATCGTTTGATATTGCTATTACTGGTAATTCATAATGTCCATTAGGCAATGCATACCTGAAACTAAAAGTTCCGTCAGGATTCAATTCTATTTTTTCACCCATTACAGTTACATCTGCATCTGGCTCTGTTTCACCGTATAATATCAACTCTGTTCCTACTTTAAGATAAAAATCCCTATTCTTTTCAACATTTCCTTTACCTAGCTCACCTTGAGATTTTTCAACTTCTCCCTTGTCATTTTGAATACTGAAGCTTCCAACAGATAAACTTCCACCACTAGCTCCTAAACTACTAGCGCCTAAGCTACTAATACCTAAGCTTCCTAATTCTCTTTCAAGCTGAGATAGCATCTTCCCTTTTTTCAATTTTTTATCTTTTATTAGTCTTTTAAGTAAAACAGATACCATTTCTTCGGAAGATCCTAATATTGCTCCAGAAGCACCTTTTCCTCCTACCCATTTTCCATCTTTTATTCTTCCTGCAGATGATCTTGCTAGTATTTTTTTGAAATATTCCTCTATAATCATCCATTTTGTATCTACATTATCCGATATAGATTCACTTGATGTTGCTGATGAATTAGATCTAGCAACAGTAATAAAACTTCCATCTTCTTTTTTATAACCTATATCTGCAACATAAGTTGCTTTCGGGTTTAAATCTCCAATAAACCAATCATTTATTCCCATATCAGGAATCTCTATATCACGGTAATTATTTGCATTATTTCCATCAAAATCTTTTAATGTAACATCATATATTCTAATAGCCGGATTTAAATTACCTGTTTCATTTTTCCGGATCTCTCCAACTTTATTTTCATCTATTTCCCAATATGCATATAACCACTGTGCGTTTTTAGGCATCAATACTATCTTATTATCCCCATATCCATCTGGCAATGGATCTCCATCGAAATATATCGATTTTTTTCTTTCAATTTGTTGCTCGACCTCTGTTTCTCCTTGAGATTTCCCTGTTTCACTTGTTAACCCTTCTGAAGATCCTGTGGGTTTTATCTGTTCTCCTAGATCAAATTTTTCATCCTCGATTTCTGTTTGCTCTTCGTTTATTATTACTTTTTTTAAAGCTTGAATCAATTCCTCTTCTGACATCTTTGTTCTTTCTTTGATATCATACTTTCTTGCAAGATTGTAAAGTTCATATTTTGTTAATTCTGACATGTTTTTATCTTCCATTTTTTCTCCTCCTTATTGAATTGAAATCCCCTACTTTATTTTATATTAAAATTAATATTTCTAAAATGTAATTTACAAAAACTCCTTAATAAAATTTTACACTATTATAGTCTATATGTCAAATCTATTTCTCTTTTTCTCCTAGGTTTTGTTAGCTTTATCAAACTCAAATTTTACAATTGTTCCTTCTCCTGGAGTACTTGTTATTATCAATTTTTCGTCATAATACTCTAATATTTTTTGGGTTACAGTTAATCCCAATCCTACTCCACCATATTCCCTAGAATCTCCTTCTTTTAATTGTCTAAAACTTTTAAATATAGACTCTAACTCTTCTTTTTCCATTCCAATACCATAATCCCTTATTTTAACTACATATTTATTAGTTTTTTCTTTTAACATAATATCTATATTTTGTTCCTGTTCAGAAAACTTAATACTATTAGATAAAATATTTATAAAAACCTGTAACATTGCACTTTTATCTCCGTATACCATCATATTATAATCATCAATAGTTTTATTTATTTTTATCTGTTTTTTTAACAAAAGATCTTGGGAATGCTTTATTGCATTATTTAATACCAATATTAAATTAAACCTTGTATTATACAACTCATATTTCCCACTTTCAATCCTAGAATAATTCAATATGTTTTCTAGCATATCTTGTAACCTCTGAGCATTATTTAAAGAAGTTATTAATCCTTTTCTCTGAAATATTGTTATGTCTCCTAATGTTCCATTTAAAATCATCTCGATATATCCTTTAATTGGAACCAATGGAACCTTTAATTCATGACTTACATTGGCTATAAATGTATTTTTCACTCTCTCTGATTCCTTTAAATCTTCTGTTATATGCTCTAATTTATTAATTTTATTGTATAATTCGAAGTATAAATTTCTGTTTTCCAAGGCCAAAATTATAGTAGTTATATAAGATCTTATCGATTTTTCTAAATCAGAATTCATTTCATAGTCTAAATCGATTATTATTCCTCCGTAAAAATCTTTTTTCTCACGATTTCTCTCAGAAAAAAGCGGCAGAATATAAGGAGTATTAAAATCCTTTAATTGCATTATTTTTTTATATTCAAATTCCTTTAAATTTAACTTTCGAAATTTCTTTATACTCTTTATCTTATCTCTTTCTTTGGGGGTTATTTCCACCTCCTCTTCGTCTATCTTAATTCCCATCTTACCCTTTATTTCTAGTTTTAATCCATTTAATTCTAGAAAAATAACTTTTCTAACTCTTAATCCTTCTCTTATCCCTCGTACAACAACTTCATAGAATTTATCATCAGTTAAATATTTTGAGACATTAATTATTAGATAATATAAGTTAGTAATTTCTTTTATTCTACTACTTAGCATTCCATTTATTCTATCTATATTTTCATTTTTTCTTCTGAGTTCATCTTTATTTTTCTTAAAATTCTCATTAATTTTTTCTAGTTTTTCTGCATTTTTTTTGTATTTAGTCTTGGCTATTTCTAAATTTGAAATTTTTTCTTTTAACTTATTAACCATATCCTCAAAATTTTTAGCAAGTATTCCTATCTCATCATTCCTATTTCTTAAATTTCCAAATTCAATATCAAAATTTCCTTTACTTAAAGAGTTCATTTTATCTGTTAATTCATTTAAAGCGCTTATAAATAGATCTACTATTGAATTAGAAAAGACTAAAACAAGAGAGAATAAAAATAGAAAATTCAGAAATAAATATATTGAAATTTCTTGCTTTCTTTTTAACAAGTTTGTTACATCCTTTATTGCTAAAAGATTGAATTTAGTCTCTCTTTTAATTCCCTCAATTGGTAATATTACCGACTCGTATACTTTCCCATTTATTTCAATTTTATTATTTTTCATTTCAGGTAACTTAAAGCTGTCTAATTCTGATAAAAAGCTATTTACTATTACTTTTTTTCTGTTTTTATCCAATATTGCCCAATTAGATTGAAGTTGATCTTGGATATTGTATTCCAAAGATATACCCCCGTACCCTTTTTTGAGATTTAGATTCATATATATAGTAGCAAAAAAGTCATTATTTTTAACTTTATAATCAAAATTTTCAAAAAAGTTTTGGTTAAATATGTTTTTTATGATATATTCTTCGTTCTCTCCGCCTTTTAAAAAAAAACCATCTTCATCAAAAAATCGAATTCTAACCTCATCTTCTTCCACGGAAATATCGTACTCTCTTAAAGTTTCTGTTATTTTCTTTTCGAATTTAACTTGCAAATTTAAAACTTCTTCTTTTGTATTATATTTATCTCTATTTTCAAAAACTTTTTCCAAGTCCAAATTTTTTATAAGTATTTTTAAATCTTTTCCTATCATTTGTTTTTTATAACGTTTAATACTTTCAAACTTGTCTAAGGTTTCTGTTCTCATATGATTTCTACTTTGATTTTCTAAGCTTGAGTATATCATATCCATGGAGATCCAATATGCAATTATCATTGAAAAAATTATTGTTATTACAAGAATTATAGTAAATTTTCGTTTCATGCTAGTTTTCATAAAATAGCCTCCTTGATAATATTATAAAAAAGTGATATAATTTATATACTATATTATACTATTTTATTCTTATTAAAACAAGGAGGATTTCAAATGAATAAAAAATTACTGCAACTCATACTCATTTTTGTTATAACTATTTTATCCTTTGGTGAAGATTTAACAGATGTATCTTTTCAAGTTCTAAATGAAGATAAAAAACCAATTGAAGAAGCAAATATTTCCATTGGAGATTTGTCTTTAAAAACAGATGAAGAAGGAGTTGTGAATATCGAGTTATTTCCTGCTTCCTATGATATCACTTTTTCAAAAGAAAGATTCTTTTCGCAAACTAAGACATTTGATATAAGTAATGAAAATAATAATTTCAAAATTTTTCTCAGAAATAGATTTATAAATATTGATATCCAGGTTATCGATGAATTGACCCAAAACCCTCTTCAGGTTTCAGTAAAAAAGGAGAGAGCTGGCGTTAATTCCAATGACTATACTAAAAGTGATTCCAACGGCAACATTACCTTTGAGTTAGAAAAAAATAATATTTATAATTTTTCTATCGATGAAAAAAACTATAAATATTTTACATTTAAATTAGATACTTCTAATCTAAATAATTCATCTTTTATTTTTAAATTAAAGCGAATTAGATTTGAAACCTCATTTAATTTTAATGTCAATTCTGGAAATTTAATCTTTAAATTAAAAAATCAAAAAGAAATTTTTCAAGAAGTTTCTTTTTCTGATGGATCTAAATCATTAGATCTTCCCTATGGTGAATTCTACGTAAAAGTATCTAGTCAAGATTATAATTCTCTAGATCAAGTGATTTCAATAAATTCAGAAAATAAAAAATTTGAGTTCAATTTGAAACCTAATTTTAAAACGTTTCATTTTGGAGCTATATTAGAAAATGATCAAGATTTACTTTTTTATAAAGAAGAGGAAAATATTCCTAAAACCTTAGTTTCAAACTCTAAATTAAAAATAATTTCTTCTGAAGAAACTATTGAATCAAAAAATTTAGAAGACTCTTTGGTTTCCTTAGATCTTGATTTCGGGAGATATATCTTTGAAATTGAAAATCCCTATTCTAAAAAATATTCAAGTCAAGAGGTTATTTTAGATGAAGAATCCCCACAATACATAATAATGCAATTAGAAAAAAAATTAGCAACTATTTCAGGGGTTATTCAAAATAAAAATAATTTTCTAGGTGGGATCCAAATCTTTTTTGAAAATTCTAATGGCGATGTTATTTCTACTACTTCAAAAATTGATGGTTCTTTTAATCTAAAAGTTCCTCCTCGAGATTATAAAATCTCAATTGAAAATTCAGGATACAGACTTATAAAAGAAGAAGATAAATCAATTAAAAATATAAACCCAAATGAAGAAATAAAATTAACTTTAGAAACTGAAGAAATACCAAGTGTAATTAAAGGAACAGTTACTGATTTAAAAGGAGAGCCTTTAAAAGATGTTGAAATTACTGTTCGAGTTAGCAAAAATGAAAACAAATATTACACAGATAACGAAGGAAAATATATCGCCTCTGTGAAAAGCGGTCTTGTTATGATGAAGCTTTTCAAAAAAGGTTATCATACTAAAGGAACTGTCAAAAAAGTTGATAAGTTTTCTACTATTTCAGGAGTAGATTTTCAATTACAACCTTTTTTGTCTTCAATTCAAGGAACTGTTCTTCATAAAGGTACACCTATAAAAGATACTACTGTTAATTTAGTCGATGGGGATGATGATGTTATAATATCTACGAAAACTAAAGATTCTGGGGAATTTGAGTTAAATAATATTCCTGTTTTTAAAGAATATAAAATAAAAATTCAAGAAGATAAGTTTATTGATTATAGTTCTGATACTATCCTTATTAAAAAAGAACCTATTGATGACTTTATAATAAATCTTAATAAAAATATCTTTAGTATTATATTAGAAGTTAAAGATAATAATGAAGCTCCTATTTCAAATCTCGAAGTAAAATATGGAGAACAGTCCTTGAATACAGATGCAAGCGGGATTATTTCTTTCGATATTCCAAGAGATACTAATTTGAAAAATATACAATTGAGGATTCCTTCTAAAAATATAACCAAAGAAATTTCAATTGATAATCAAGAAGATAATATCATCAAAAAAGAGATTATAATTGAAAATGAACAAAATATTAAAGAAGA